>JBAQGU010000112.1:0-2546 GCA_049287975.1 Roseiarcus sp. | reverse complement strand
TCGGCACCCTGTCGGCTAAGCGCTTGGGCTGCGTGCAAGTTGAACCACATGGATGGCCGGGACAAGCCCGGCCATGACGGAAAACGACATGGAAATCAGCGACTAAGCTTTTTGTTTCTCGTTAGCGAAGCGAAGCAATCCAGGGTCCCGCCTCCGCTCGCTCGCCGAATTCGGCGCGCACGGTCGGCAGAACTCGCGAGCCGCGGAACGGCGGACTACAGGACCGGCGCTGCGAACGCGTCGACGGACCTTCTCGTGGAAACATGGATTGCTTCGCTGCGCTCGCAATGACGGCGATCTTTCGGTCACCAAGCCGCCGCCTCCGCCTCCTCGCGCATCAGCCGCCACAGCGCCTCGACGTGCTCCCGCTCCGTCGGAAGCGCGCCGATCGAGACGCGCACCATCCAGCGGCCGTCGAGAATCGCGGGCGTGAGATAAGCCTTTCCGGATCGGTTGATCGCCTCGGCCCAGCCGAGCGTATGCCGATCGAGCGTCTCGCCCTCGAGCCCCTCGGGCTCGTGGCGCAGGCAGACGGTCTGCAACGGGACCGGCGCAAGCAGCTTCCAGCCCGGCGCCGCCAAAACTTCCTGCGCGAGCCAGCGCGCGTTTTCGATGTCGCGACGCAGGCGGGCTTGCAAGGCCTCCACGCCCTCGGCGCGCAGCAGGCACCAGAGCTTCAGCGCGCGAAAGCGGCGGCCGAGCGGAATGCCCCAATCCCGCAAGTTCTTGACTTCGCTATCGACGTTGGAGCGCAGGAAACTCGGGTTGGTGCTCATGATGCGGATGAGATGCTGGGGATCGCGGACGTAATAGAGCGAGCAGTCGAACGCGGCGCCGAGCCATTTGTGCGGGTTGAACACCAGGGAATCCGCCGCCTCGACGCCGCGCCACATCCACCGGCATTCCGGCAGGATCATCGCCGAACCGGCCATCGCCGCGTCGACATGCAGCCAGAGGCCATGCCGCCTCGCGACCGCGGCGATTTCCTCGATCGGGTCCAGCGCCGTGGTCGCAGTCGTCCCAGAGGTCGCGACGACCGCGCAGGGTTTTCGCCCCGCCGCGATGTCCGCCTGGATCGCGGCCTCCAGCGCGTCCGGGCGCATCGCATAAGCTTGGTCGAACGGGATCAGGCGTAGGTTGTCGCGGCCGAAGCCGGCGAGCAGCGCGCCCTTGTCGACCGAGCTATGCGAATGTCCGCAGACATAGACTGTCAGCGGCGCCTCGCTCGCCTGCAGGCCGCCGCGCGCGAGCGCGTATTCGCTCGTTCGCTCGCGCGCGCAGATCAGCGCCACCATCGTGCTGGTCGACGCCGTGTCCGCGATGACGCCGCTCCACGCGTCGGAGAGCCCGACCAACTGGCGCATCCAGTCGACCACCACCTCCTCGAGCTCCGTCAGCGCCGGCCCCGCCTGCCAGGATAGGCCGAGCGCGCCGAGCCCCGTGCTGAGATAGTCGCCGAGCACCGACGAAAGCTCGCTGTTGCCGGGAAAATACCCGAAAAAGCGCGGAGACTGCCAGTGCGAGAGGCCGGGAATGATCAGCTCGTCGAGGTCGCTGAAGATCGCGTCGAACCCTTCCGGCTTCAGTGGCGCCTCCTTCGGCAGCGCCGCCCGCAACGCGCCGGGCGCGCTGGCCGACATCACCGGCCGCTCGGCGACGAAGCTTCGATAATCCGCGATCCGATCGATCAGCTGATGCCCGATGCGGCGAAATTCCTCAGGCGTCAAAGCGCGCTCCCTCATGTGTGCCCCCGGACGACGGCGGCGGCACCGCAATTTGCGCCGGGAGGCGCGCGGCGGCAAGCGGCACAATCGCTGGGCCTTCAGACACAATCCGAGCACGCGATACCTGTGTGCCGCGAATCCATAAGCTTAGTGTATTATGTTATAACATTCTATCTATGCCGCAAGCAAGAGAACCTCGAGTGAGACCGTCTCACTTGGAACTCGGCGTTCTTTGGGTTAGGTTACCTAACCTGGGAGACAACCACCTTCGTAGAAGTACAGGCGCTAGTTCCTCTCGCATTGGATTTAGAACACTGGAGAACAGAGGGGCGCGACCAATACGAATGGCACCCAAGATCGAACCTCGCACCCCCTATTTTGACTTAAGTTAAGTCAAATAGCGTGTCTATCACTGACAGAGATTCCGACGTTAATGTTTGTATGAACGTTATATCCGTCTAAATATTATCGCATAGAATACAGATTGATGATAAAATAGATGTAATGACACCAATCATATTATCAAATAGACTGTTTACACGTATTGACATAAGAAACGTTATTATATCTTCATAAGAGAAGACAGTGAGTTAATCTTAAAATTTCAATCAAAGATGGAGATTGCAAATGAAAAGGGAAGCAAGGTCTGAGTTGCCCTGCTACAGGGGAAACCCTCAATGAGAGCGCGGCTGCCCGAATTCCTGCTTTGCAGTTACATCGGCCACGTTGAGGCGGCGGGCTCTCGTCGATCCGCCACACCGTTGACAATTTGCCTACCTATAATATTTATAGGTGGGATGGCAGACGTCGTTGCCCCACTTC
>JBAQGU010000111.1:0-1565 GCA_049287975.1 Roseiarcus sp. | reverse complement strand
TGGATGGTCATTGCGAGGAGCGAAGTTCCGAAGCAACCCAGGGGTAGCTTTCGTACGGAAAAGGAGAAGTAATGAAGCCGTTCGTCCCGCGAAAGGCGGCCTGAGTGTATGAAAGGCGGATGGCTCGTTTCATCCAGGGGGACCGCCCGCAGGCCGGTGCGGAACTCGCAATGACGGGGGAGTTGACGCAGCAATTATTGGGCGTCTACTCAGATGACGAGGCGCTCTACGAAGGCCGCGCTCAGCGAGCGCGGCTACAATGACCTGTTCGCCAAAGGCGGCGGATCAGAAGATTTCGCGAAGGGACAGCCCATGGCGCCGAAAGAACAAAACATCGGAAGTATGTACGGCGGCCGGGAGACGAGTACTTTCCTCGGCCTCCCCGCATGTTCCGACCTGACCGCGCTGGACGCTCGGATCGCCATCGTCGGCGCCGGCTGCGCGACGCCCTATGCGAGCGTCGGCGCCTACTGCGCCGACGCGCCGCGGGCCATTCGAGCGGCGATGGCCCCCTATTCGGCGACGACGACGCACTACGATTTCGATCTCGGAGCCCCCCTCTCTTCGCCTCGGGCGAAGCGAGCGCGGCGGATTGCGGCGATCTGCCTTCCGACGAAGCGGACGCTCTGCGCAACCGCGAAAGGATCCGAGCCGCCGTATCGACCATCCTTGATCGAGGCGCGACGCCGATCGTCTTGGGCGGCGACGATTCCGTGCCGATCCCCATCTTTCAGGCCTTCGAGGGCCGCGGACGTTTCACCGTCCTCCAGTTCGATGCTCACATCGATTTTCGCGACGAGGTCGGCGGCGAGCGGTGGGGTCTGTCGAGCCCCATGCGCCGGGCGTCGGAAATGGGCTGCATCGAGCGCATCATCGAGGTCGGCCAGAGGTCGGTCGGGTCCGCGCGACCGGCCGACTACGAGGCGGCGTTGGCGGCGGGGGTAGAATTCGTTTCCGCCCGGTCGCTGCACCAAAACGGCTTCGGCCAGGTGCTGGAACTCGTGCCCGAGGGGGCGAATCTGCTCGTCACGTTCGACTGCGATGCGCTCGACCCGTCAATCATGCCAGCGGTCATCGGACCCGCCCCAGGCGGCTTGACCTATTGGCAGGCGATCGAACTGCTCGACGGCGTCGCCAAGCGAGGAAGGATCGCCGCGTTCGACCTCGTCGAATTCTTCCCGGCCCGGGACATCGCGGGATTGGGCGCCCTCACCGCGGGGCGGATCGTCGCGCACGTGATGGGGCTCTTGGCTCGCGCTTCCGCGACCGGTGCGGCAACAAGCGAAAGATAGCCGCGTCCGGTCAACGGCTCGCGTACAGAACCCGAGCCGACACCGGACGTTCGATGCCCTTGAGCGCGAAACTCCGCGCCGCGGCGCCGGCCATGAGATCCGTGGTCTGTTCCGCGGTTTGAGCCGAAACCAATATTTCGCCCGCCGCCGCTTGGGATTCGAGCCTGGCAGCCAGATTGACCGCTCCACCGATCGCCGTGAAGTCGCTGCGGAAGGTCGAGAACTCACCGATCTCGACCTGACCGGTGTGAACGCCGACGCCGACCCCGGGCG
>JBAQGU010000110.1:0-1722 GCA_049287975.1 Roseiarcus sp. | reverse complement strand
ACGCCGGCCCGCGCCCGCGCGCCGAACAGCCGCGCGGTCGATTTGATTCCGACGACGGCATCGTCGCGCGCGTCCTGTTGCGCGTAGATGGTGTCGTAGCCCACCGTCCAGCAGAACGCCGAACCATAGAGCGCGATCGCCGGCCAGGCGAGCGCGCCAAAAGCCGCCGACCAGCCCATCAGCGCGCCCCAGGAGAAGGCGAGGCCGAGCACCGCCTGCGGCCACGAAGTGATGCGCTTCATCAGCGGATAGATCGCAACGACGACCAGCGATGCGAAACCCAGGCCAATCGAAAACCCGTTGAAGCAGAGCAGCACGGCGAGGCCGACGAGCGATTGCGCGACGAGGAACGCTGCGGCGGCTTTGACGCCGACGCGGCCGGACGGCAATGGGCGGCCCCGCGTGCGCTCAACGCCCG
Organism: Roseiarcus sp.; assembly: GCA_049287975.1. Taxonomy (GTDB): domain Bacteria; phylum Pseudomonadota; class Alphaproteobacteria; order Rhizobiales; family Beijerinckiaceae; genus Roseiarcus. The sequence goes on along the minus strand of JBAQGU010000110.1, from coordinate 1,304 downwards.
CGTCGAGCTCGCGGTCGAGAATATCGTTGTATGTGCAGCCGGCCCCGCGCATCGCGACCGCGCCGATCAAGAACAGCAGGAGATGCCAGGGATTGGGGCCGCGGTGGAGGGCGAGGCCTGCGAGCGCGGCCGATTGCCAGCACGGCGCCAACAGCAATTGCCAGCCTGCGGGCCGATCCCAGCGCGCCAATTGCACGAAGGGCAGCGCGATCGCCGGCTTCAGCCGCAATACCAGGCTCGCGGGGCGCGCGTCGGGCAGCAGCGCCGTCGGCGACGTCCTTTCGTTCAAAGCGGGCCCGCGGGTAGCGGCTGCGCCTGCGGCTCGCCGCCGCCCTGAGCCGCCTGTTCCTTCATTTTCTTTATCTGCGCTGCGACGCTGCAGGCCTTGGTGGAGAAGGCGACGCTCTTGGCGTGCGCGGCCTTCAGTTGCTCGATCGTCCCGTCGGGAATCTGGCACCAGTCCTTGTTCTTCTCCATATAGGCGAGCATCGCGGTTTCAGCCTGATTGAGCGGGGCGGAACGCGTGCAGAACACCGTCGGATCGAGCTGCTTGCCCTTCGCGGCCGAGACCATCGCGTTGATCGACTGCAGCGCGGCCTCGCGTTTTTGTGCGAGCTTCTGCAAGTCGTCGCCACAGCTCTGATCCGCGAAAGCCGGCGCCGCGACGCCCATCGCGCCGACGAGAATCGCCTGCCGTGCCAGGGAGAGGATGCGTCGCGTCATCGTCGTGGTCCTACTTTGAAGCAAGGCTGATTCTACACCGTACGAGCCACGCATCAAGTCGCCGCAAGAAAGCGGCGAAAACGCGGCGCCGCCGACGCGGGCCTCATCCCCAGCCCCGCCCGGCGTAGTCGAGCGCATAGTTCCTCGGCGCGGCGGCGATCGCGGCCATGCCGACCAACACGGAATCAGGGTGCGTGACGAGCCGCGTCGGAATCCGCCGGGCCACCCCGTCGACCGGCGCCTTGGCTTCGAACCCGCGGCGGAACTCGGCCTCGTCGAGGAAATCGAGCAAGCGCGGCAGCACGCCGCCGGACAAAGTGACCCCGCCGAACGCGACGAAGGTGATCGCCATGTCGCCGGCGAAGCGGCCGACGATGCGCCAGAACAATTCGAGGCTGCGCGCCTCCTCTCCGTGCCGATCCGCCTGCGCGGCTGCTACCAGCGCGGGACTGTCCAGTTTGGCCGGCGTGGCGCCGACCGCGGCCATCCGGGCGCGGTGGACCCGCGGGAGGCCGGGTCCCGAGATGACGCTTTCCGCGGTGACGCGTCCGTGCGCGCGCTCGAGGTGCGGCCAGATCGCC
>JBAQGU010000109.1:0-10047 GCA_049287975.1 Roseiarcus sp. | reverse complement strand
CGTCACCGGCGCCGCGGGCCGCGCGCTCGGCATCGATATTTCGGCGCCGATGATAGCGCGCGCGAGAGAGCGGGCGGCGGCGGAATCCTCACCGGCGCAATTTCTCGTCGCCGACGCGACGGTCCATGATCTCAGCGGCGAGCGCGCGGACCTCATGATCTCGCGCTTCGGCGTGATGTTCTTCGCCGATCCCGCCCTCAGTTTCGCCAACCTGCGCAAGGCGCTGAAGCCGACCGGCCGGCTGGCGTTCACCTGCTGGCGCGAGCCGCGGCTCAATCCCTGGCTGATGACCCCGCTGAGGGCCGCGACGCGCCATGCGCCGCCCCTGCCCAAGCTCGGCCCGGAGGACCCCGGTCCGTTCTCGTTCGCGGACGAGGCGCGCGTGCGGCGAATTCTGTCCTCGGCCGGTTTCGTCGATGTCGCGCTCGAACCTGTCGATCTCGAACTCGACACCGCGGTCGGCCTCGGCTTCGAGAATGCCGTCGCCTCCGCGCTGGAAATCGGCCCCGCCAGTCGCGCACTCGAGGGTCAGCCCGACGGAGTGCGCTCAGCCGCGATCGCGGAAATTCGCGCGGCGTTGAAGCCGTTCGAACGCGGGAACCGGGTGCCGATGGCGGCTGCGATCTGGATCGTCAGCGCGCGGGCGTGAGGCGATTTTCGCTGCCGGCGGCTCGGGCGTCCTCCTCGTCTTCCTCATCTAGCGGGTCGAGGAATCGCGTCCTTTCCATCGTCCCGTCCGCGATGGCGCCGCGATAAACGGCTTCAGCGAAGCGCCGGTCCTGGACGGCCTCGGCCATGGGCTTGCGTCCGAGTTGCGGCACGGCGTAGATAGCTCGGCCGAGCGCGTCGCGATCCACCGGGATGCCGACTCCAACCGTCATCGCGAAGGCGCCCGGGGTGCAATATCGGGTCGCGAAGGCGGCGCCATCAGGCAACGACGCTTCCAAGCTCACGTCGACCAACCAGAGTTCGATTTCCCGGGCGAGGTCCGTCACGATCAGCCCGACAGACGGGTGCCGCTGCAACACCTTGACGACCGCGAAGCGCGCATTGCGCATTGCTTCGAGCACCGCAGCGTCCTCGGAGCCTCGAGCCAAATTCGCCGCTCGGGCGTAGCGGTCGATCGCCCGAGAGCGATCGGGCGGCGCGGTGTGGATCGCAAGATCGGCGGCGAGCGTCAATTCGTCCATGCTGTCCAGGACGAATGTCTTTCCCTGAAGCAGACCCAAGCGGCGGGCGTGATGCACTATCGCGTCCTTGGTCAGGAACTTCACTACGTCATTATGATGTTGCTTGCCGATCTCGCGCAGGCGGAAATAGCGCGCGAGCACTTCCTCGCGGTTCGGCGGCCGCGCTGTCTGATCGACGAAAGTCTCTTCGCGGAACGCGGCGGCGTTGCTCATGGCTCCTCCGAAAGCATTCGTCACGCCATAGCGGCGCGCGCGGCATGCGATTTCGACAGGTACGCCGATTCGCGGAATAGCGGAAAGCGGAAATTTCCGAATTCACTGTTTTGTGCGTTGCACCGCCGGCCGCAGTCGCCCTCACCAAAATCAGAACGGCATGGCGCTCCGGAGCCACCTCTCAGCCCTTCACCTCGCCTGCCCGAACCCAAATCCAGCCGGCGTCCCGCTGCCGGTGACGAGACGATCCCCGGCGCGACGGCCTCATGCGGCCGCTGACGCGGCAAGAGCACGCGGAGGACAGAACTGAGCTGCACCGGAGGCTGCCCCTGTTGCCGACGGGGAGCGGCGGTCCCGACCCGCCGCCGGGCGCTGACTTGCCGACTGCCGGCTGCCGATACGCTCCGTCATCGACCGCCGTTTTGAATTGAACCATGCCCTTCCGCCCCTGGTTGTTGGCAGTCAGCGTCCCTTAAAGGACGTTATGGGACGCTATTATTCGGGGGAGGGGACGGAGTGCGAGCGATGGCGCAAAGGACACAGACGGTTAGAAAGTCGACCGTCTGTCGTGAAATGAGTTGACAGACGCTTCGTCCTCCGATCGCGCGCTTCGCGAGCCAACTTTGCGCCGACCGGCCGGAGTTGACCATTGCGGTCATTCCAGTCCGGCGCAAGGATAGTCCCCCAATCACCAACTCCGAACGATCACGGACGGGTGTCGCCGCCAGCTTCCGCCGTTCGGCGGCGGCCTCGTCGGTATAGGCCCATGCCTCAGCGCGTTCTAAGGTCCTCAGTCGCGCCCGGCGCTCTGCTGCGATCCAGCGGGCCCTTAACGGTGTTAAAGATGACGTCTATCGCAGGTTTTGTGAAGCTGAGTCGCGCGTGTTGCTAGATGGCGGCCGGGTTATCCAATCCTTTGGCGGCGGAGAGTTCCGAACGCGGCATAGCGGGCTGGGGGAGCTTTGGGGAACGGGTTCTATACCAAGCCTCTCAGCACGAAACCTCTTCCCGTAGTGACGGCCAGAGCCGCCAAGTAGGCGTCACGAGCGAGGAATATTTGGCAATTCATCCCGCTTCGCGTGTGCGCGAGGCGCCTGTCGAGATCGATCTCCACGTCCAGAAAGTCGACAAACTGTCTGTCCACGGGAAAAGCCGCCTTGTAGACCGCCTCCTTGGCAACGAATAGAAGTCGGCTTCTCAGGATGTCGCCATGATATCTGCGAAGTTCATTGGGCGTGGCGACCATCTCAATCAATCCGTCGGGCAGGTCGACGTCCGGTTCGATATCGACGCCGATCGACAGCCCGTTCGTGTCGAGCGCCACGGCGGCTACCGCTATGTCGTCGCTGTGGGCCAGCGAACCGACCACGCCAGGAGGCCAAATCGGCGCGCCCCTCCCATCGTTGGGAAAAGAGCAAGGCGAGACACCGAGCTCTTGAAGAAGGGTCCGCGCTACAATTCGAGCCGCCCCGCTCAAACGGCGAACTTTCGTGATCGAATTAGCGAATGATTCCGCCTCGTCCGCACGAAGAGCCAGGTCGTCATGGGACCGGACGAAACGATGGCCGACGAGAATGTTACGCGCGGCGGCAGGAGCCACCAATGCCTGTATTGGGGAACGAGGCTCCTTCATCGTGACCTCGCCCCTCGGGTCCCATAAGGCCAGCCGACTCTACCGTCCGGAAGTCAACGCTTCACGCATTTCTCGTTATCCCAACTGTTTTGCCCATAGCCGAGTTGCCGGGCGGCGCTTCGTTCTCTTTCGCTCAGACTCTTCCATTCCTGCGAGCTCGAAGGCGCCTGCGTTGTTGGATCTTCCGATTCCCACATTTGGCTCGTCCAGCCGAGAGTCCGCCAAGCCGTTCTCTCCTCCTCGGTCATGTCATACCAACCAGCGTCGTTCCAAAGGCAAGTGTCAGCCCGCGCTACAATCGCTTCGGAGGCGCGAGCACTTAATGAGAAGACGCTGATCCACGAAAGCGATGAGCCGCCAGGAAAGGTCAAACCACCACAAGCAACCACAATCGAGGCGATCAAGCCAGCAGCGTCCATTCTTGTTCGCACGCGTATCTCCCTTCATTGTTGATGAACTGTCGGCCTGTAGGAGCCCATTCAAGCAAGTCCCCGCCACGTGAGAAATGAGGCAACGAAAACAGTAACACGCATAGATATCTCATATAAGAACTAAGCAAGAATATCTTTAATTTTCGCGCGAAAGGCGAGTGACTCTTGCGAGTTCGCCTAACGGAAGAGCAGATTATTAAGGTTAAGAAGAGATAGAAATATACTCAAAAGTTAAAATCGAGTTAATAGGATCCGCGGCGAGTGCAACAGTCGGGCCAAGGATTGTTGTCGGAGGTGGGGACTCTGGTGATGCTGAGCCCATGGCATCGATTCGGAATCTGGAAGGACGTTTCTCGCGAGGAGTTCGAAGATTCGGGTTGGCAAGACAAACATGCCGTAATTCGCATTGCGCAACTCGAGGCGGTGCTCGGACGGCAAATCTCTCCCGGTTCGCTCCACGACATCGAAACCGGTCTTCTGAAAGTCGGGATGTCCATTCGGTTAAATCCGTACATCATCTCCCTCATCGACTGGTCGAATGTGGAAGTTGACCCTATTCGGCGTCAGTTCCTGCCCTTGGCGTCCGAGCTCGAAGATGATCATCCCTGCCTCGTCATCGACTCGCTCGAGGAGTCGAGCCAGTCGCCGGTGCAAGGCCTCGTGCATCGTTACCCCGACAAGGCTCTCTTCTTGGTCACTTCCGTGTGCCCCGTCTACTGCCAATACTGCACGCGCAGCTATACAGTAGGAATGGACACGCAGCTGATCCAGAAGGAACATGTGACCAGCGCCAAGAATTGGGCCGCTGCGCTCGATTACATCCGCTCGAACCCACAGATCGAAGACATCGTCGTGTCCGGCGGGGACGTCTCGCGCCTCAAGGCTGCAAATCTCGAGCAACTGGGCGACGCGCTTCTCGATATTCCGAGTGTCAGACGAATTCGCCTGGCGACCAAAGCGGTATCCGTCCAGCCGATGAAGTTCTTGAGCGACGAGGATTGGACGGGCGCTATTTTGCATCTGGTCGCCAGAGGTCGTGAGCTATTCAAGGATGTATGCATCCACACCCATTTCAATCATCCGCGGGAAGTCACTTCGCAGGTCGAACAAGCGATGCGTCGACTGCATTCCCATGGCGTCGTGGTCCGCAATCAGTCGGTCTTGCTTCGCGGCGTCAACGACGATGCCGCCACGTTGCGGTCGCTGTACAAGCATTTGGGAGCGGTCAACATTCATCCTTATTACGTGTATCTTTGCGACATGGTGAAAGGAACGGAGCATTTCCGGGTCTCGCTCGCGACGGCGCAGCGACTCGAGAAGGAAGTCCGCGGAGCCACTGCGGGATTCAACACGCCGCTGGTCATTGTCGATACGCCGGCGGGCAAACGCGACGTGCATAGCGCGGAGTTTCATGACCGCGAATATGGCGTCTCGAGTTTCATCGCGCCGATCGTAGCGCCTGGCAAAAAATTCAATTACTTCGACCCGGTTCGCACATTGGGGCCAAGCGGCAAGCACGCATGGCGGACGAAGTCGCTCGTCGAAGTAATGGCTGACGTTCATTTCGAGGCGGACGGTCTCAGCTATCCGCTACGCCGGCGAGCGGACCCGCCGAACAATCCCGCGATGGCACATTGACGGCTGTAATGATCGACGCACCCGAAACCGCGTTGCTCGAGCGGCGCGAGCCCTTCGTCGGGCTAAAGCCCGAGGCTCGAATGTCGGTCAGCTTCCAGAATCAGTGGGCCGAGCGGACTTCAGGCGATATCCTAGAGTCGAGCCGTGTGATTTGGCCCATGGGCTGCCTGCATCAAATATTCGAGGCGCAGTCCAGCGTTCGCGGCGATGCCCCCGCGGTCGTCTGCGACGGACTTGTACTGTCCTATTCGGAGGTCGAAGCGGCGTCGAACCGGCTCGCACGCCAATTGCGGTCCGCAGGAGCGGGCCGGGGCAGCCTGATCGGTCTTTGTCTCAACCGCTCCGAAAGGCCAATCGTCGCAATCCTCGCCTGCCTGAAAGCGGGCGCGGCCTATGTGCCGATCGACCCGGCGCACCCGGACGACCGCGTGCGCTATATCATCGAAGAGGCTGAAGTCTCCGCAGTCATCAGTGAGGACGCACTCGTCGACCGCATCCAGCCCGTGTTCGACGGCTCGATCGTTTCGCTCGACAGCGACGCGGCCGAGATCGCGGCTCAGTCGGCAGAGCGATTGACGCGAAACGAATCCGGCGTCACCCCTGCCGATCTCTGCTATGTCATTTATACATCGGGGACGACCGGGCGCCCGAAGGGCGTCATGACCGAGCACCGCAACGCCTTTCACTTTGTCCAGGCGTTCAACGCGGTTTGCGCGACGACGTCATCCGATCGTGTCTATCAAGGCTTTTCGCTGGGCTTCGACGGCTCTGTCGAAGAGATTTGGATGGCCTTCTCCAATGGGGCCACTCTCGTCGTTGGTTCCAGGGACACGCCGCGCTTCGGCAATGACTTGTCGCAATATCTGGCATGCGCCGGCGTGACCTATTTTTCCACGGTCCCGACCATGCTGTCGACGATGACCGACGATATCCCGCCGTTGAGGCAGCTGATCGTCAGCGGCGAAGTCTGCCCACCGGAGCTGGTGACGCGGTGGTCGCGCCCTGGCCGTTATATTCTCAATGTCTATGGGCCGACCGAGGCGACGGTCAACACCACCGCAAAAGTTTGCGTGCCTGGGGAAGCGATCACCGTCGGCCATCCGCTCCCGGGATATTCGACGCTCGTCCTCGATCGCGATATGCAACCGGTGCCGCGGGGGAGCAAGGGTGAACTCTACATTGGTGGCCCCGGCGTTTGCCGCGGCTATCTCAAGCAGATGGAACTGACGTCCCGCCATTTCGTCCCCTCGATTCTCGACGGCCGCCGGATTTACCGGACAGGCGATCTGGCGGCGATCGATGAGCGCGGCGAGGTTGAATTCTTCGGCCGGATCGACGACCAGATCAAAATCCGAGGCTACAGGGTCGAACTGTCGGAAATCGCCTCGGTGCTGCTCGAGCAGCGCAATGTCGCGTCTGCGGCCGTCATAGCGCACGATGGCGCAGGCTTTCCGACCCTGGCGGCCTATATCGTTGCTGACGATCAAGAAAAAGAGATCGATCGTATCGCATTTCTTGCCGCGCTGAAGGCGAAACTACCAGTATACATGATCCCGAGCTATCTCGACGTGCTCGACAACCTGCCGATGCTCGCGACAGGCAAGGTTGACCGCAAGCGCCTGCCTGCTCCGGTGCGACCGCTGGTCGACGAAGCGAATGTCGGCGCACCGCCGGTAAATTCGCTCGAAGCGAAAATCGCCGATACATGGGCGACCATTTTTGGCGTCACCGCAGTCGGCGTCGAACAGGATTTCTTTCTCCACCTCGGGGGACATTCCTTGTTCGCGGCGCAGATGGTCGCACTCCTGCGCAGCCGCGCCAATCTGCGCATCGCGGTCCGCGACGTCTATGCTTTTCCGACTGTTCGCAAGTTGGCCGCGCATCTGGCGTCCTCGCCTGCGGCCGCCCCATCGGCCGGTCCCACGGAGGAGGTGCGGCCACCTCTTCGGCGCGCGCCCGGCTTCGGCGTCGGCGCGGTCCAGGCGCTTCTCTTTGTCGTATCGTGGTACGCGCTGTCGACTCCGTCCTTCGTCGTTTTGCCGATCGCCGACGACGTTCTGCGTGGCCGTACGTCGATCATCGCCACATTGGTCATTCTCGGCTTGTTCTATCTCGCGCTCTGGCCGATCATGATCGCACTCGGCATCGCCGCGAAATGGCTGATCATCGGACGTTACAAGGCCGGCGCTTATCCGTTGTGGGGCAGCTACTATCTCCGCTGGTGGTTGGCGAGCGGGCTCCAACGGCTCTTCGATGCAGGCGGCTTCATCGGTACGCCGCTGATGCCGGTCTATTACCGCCTGATGGGAGCCAAGGTCGGACGCGGATGCGCGCTCGACTCGGCGCTCGTTTCAGCCTGGGACCTGGTCTCGATCGGGGATGACACGAGCATCGGCGCCGACACGCAATTGCATGGCGCCCGAGTCGAGAACGGCTATCTCATCATCGGGCGCGTCGACATTGGCAGTCGATGTTTCGTGGGCGCGCATTCGGCCTTGGGCCTCGACGTGCGCATGGGCGACGACGCCCGCCTGGACGATCAGTCTTTGCTGCCGGACGGCGCGACGCTGGCGGCCGGCGAACAGCGACGCGGCTCGCCCCCCAAGGCTTCGGACGTGCCCGTGCCGGAAGGGCCGATCTACCGAGCGCCGCTGCGACGCCAGATCAGCTTCTTCGCGCTATCGTGGCTCATCGGCGGCTTGGTCGGCCTGTTGTCGCTGGCGCCTGGTCTCGGCTTCCTTTGGCTTTGGCTGCTGGCGTTCCGGCATGGCGCGATTTGGACAGCAATCTGGGCGACGGTCGCGCTGGCGCCTTTTTTTGTGGTCTTCACGTGCCTGTGGATCGTCATGGTGAAGGCGATCCTGCTGCGGCGAGCGAAGCCCGGCGTCTATCCGCGCTATTCCTTCTACTATCTGCGGCACTGGCTCGCGTATGGGCTCATGCGGTCGAGTCGCGCGTTGTTGCTGCCTATCTTCACGACGATCTATTTGCCGCCTTGGATGCGTCTCCTCGGGGCCAAGGTCGGCGAGCACGCCGAGATGTCGACCGTGTGGAGCTTCATGCCGGAATTGCTCGACGCCGGCGACTCGACGTTTTTTGCCGACGGCTGCATGCTCGGAGGACGCCGCGTGTTCGGCGGTCGTTTTCAGATCGGCGTCAACCGCGTGGGAAGCCGTAGCTTTGTCGGCAATGGCGCCATCTTGCCCACCGGCGCCAGCCTTGGCGAACGCTGCCTTCTCGGCGTGCTCTCGGCGCCGCCGAATTCGGCGCAGGCGACGCCCGATGGCACCGACTGGCTCGGCTCGCCGGCGTTCCAATTGCCCAACCGCCAGAAAGTTCTGGGTTTCGGCGAGGAGGCCACCTACCGTCCGACTCGCAAGCTCTATGCGCAACGCGCCGTGGTCGACGCGCTGCGCATCCTCATCCCGAGCTATACCGGCTTCCTCCTTGGGATGTCGGGATTGGCGGCGGTTCTCTGCGGCTACGAGGTCTATGGCATGAGCGTCACTTTCGCGCTCCTGCCAGCGCTCGGGCTCCTCACCGCCGCCGTCGCGGTCGGGATCGTGGTTGCCCTCAAATGGGCGGTGATGGGACGCTTCAAGCCGATGATAGCGCCGCTGTGGTCGCCTTATGTCTGGTTGAACGAGATGGTCAACGGCGCTTATGAGTCGATCATGGCTCCCGTCATCACGACTTTCTTCGGGACGCCTTTCGCCGCGCCGCTGCTGCGGCTGCTCGGCTGTAAGATCGGTCGCCACTGCTATATCGGAACCGGCCTGTTCTCCGAGTTCGACCTGGTTCAGATCGGCGACTATGTCGCGCTCAATCCCGGCGTGGTGATCCAGAACCATCTGTTCGAAGACCGCATCATGAAATCGTCCTACCTGACGATCGAAAATGGCTGCTCGGTCGGCAATATGAGCGTGGTGTTGTACGATTCACGAATGGGCGAAGGGGCCACGCTCGGGCCCCTGTCGCTATTGATGAAGGGCGAGGCAATGCCAGCGGGCAATCGTTGGCACGGTATTCCAACAGCACAAGGTTAGGGCTTCGGGAGAAGCTGAAGCCGAGCGTTGTCTTGGGCATCGCTCATGCCCTCGATTTCTTCGGCACCGCCGCCTGCGGCCGGTTCGAGACGGTGATCATCTCTACCGTTGTCCGAATGTCGAAAATCGTTCCGGCAGCCGCTATCGGCCTGCCCAACTCAAGCGGCTTCCGCGCTCGCGCTCGCCAAGCTCTACCAGTCCACCGACAGCCCGATCGACGCCCAGACGTTCTGGGGCCGGCGCTGGAAGGCTTTTCGCCGACGCCGGAATTCCCGCAGATCGCGGAGGCGAAGGCGCTGTTCGAGTCGCACGCTCATTTGTGAATGGTGTTAGGTTCGGCGTTTCGAGTGACCGCGATCCCACCACGGCCGGCGCTCGACGATCCGATTCTCCCGCGGCATTTGTAGGAGCGACTTGCGCCAATCGCGGTTGCCGATATCGTCACTTTCGATCTGCCTTCTGCCAGGGACTGACATCCGTCGTAACTACTGTATTGGCCTAAGTTATTGATATTATTGTATAATAAGCGTGTAACATAACGATTTTTATGTTACACTATCTCGGCCGGTTCTTTTCGGGGTGGCCCCTTCATGGCGACCATGCGCGCCGGTCGCCTCTGCGGATAGGCGTAAACTTGGCGCTCCAACCGGGGGAAAAGGAATTGGAGGGGCGGCGGATTTCCACTTTCGCGAGTCCGTCCCAAGCGCCGGTGGAAGTCTGCGACGAGTTGCAGCGACCGTCGTCGCGGCAGAGACGAGGGAAACTTTTCCTGGTTGCAAGCCGTTGAAATCCCCCGAAATGGGAACGGAATCTCGAATTCGCGCGAACGCGCCGGAATCCCGTCGACCGCACGACAGCCTCAGACCGCCGGCCACGCGATCCCCATCACCAGATCC
>JBAQGU010000108.1:0-7450 GCA_049287975.1 Roseiarcus sp. | reverse complement strand
CTTCGAGGCCGACCGCGAACACGCCCGCGCGCTCGGAGAGGATGCCGCCCAAGGCGGCGAACAAGAGGGGCGTCGCGATGCGGATCGCCGCTTCCAGGAACTCGATCACGCCCGCCTCACCGTCGCTGCGAGAATGAACAGCATGGTGAGGCCTTCGATCACCACGACAAGGGCGGAGGGCACGCCGATCTGCCGCTGCATCGAGAGCGAGCCGGCCTCGAGGAGGCCGACGAACAGCGCGGCAGGCGAGACCGCCAGCGGCTCGACGGCGCCGAGCAGCGCGACCGTCACCGCCTTGAAGCCGAAGCCGAGCGAAAAACCCTCGATCAGACGGTGATGGACTCCCAAAACCTCGATGCCGCCGGCGAGGCCGGTGAGCGCCCCCGCGAGCAACATCGCGCTCCAGGTCAGCCGCGGCACGGAAAATCCCGCATAGGCCGCCGCCGCCCGCGAGCTTCCCGCGACGCGGAGGGCGAAGCCGAAGCCGGTCCGCCACAGCAAGAAGGAAAGTGAGGCGGCCGCGACGATCGCGATCAGAAAGCCCGCATGGGCGTCCCATCCCTCCCATTCCGGCAGCCATGCCGAGACCGGCATCAAGCGCGATTGCAGGAAGCCGGCGCCGAACTGTCCGAGCGGCCCGGCCAGGACCTGCTGCACCAACAACAGCGCGACGAAGTTCAGCAGCAGCGTCGCGAGCACCTCGTGCACGCGACGCCCGAGATGGATCGCGGTCGCGACGCCCGCCCAGGCCGCGCCGGCGAACGCCGCGCCGAGCAGCGCCGCGACGATCAGCAACACTGGCGGGCCGCTCGGCCAGGCCAGCGCGACCGCCGCAGCGCCGATGCCGCCTACCGCAATCTGGCCTTCGGCGCCGATGTTGATGATCCCGGCGCGAAAACACATCGCCACCCCAGCGCCGCTGATCAGATAGGGCGTGGTGCGGTTGAGCGCGATGCCGATCTGGTGCCTTGATCCGACTGCGCCAGACGCCATCGCCTCGAAAGCGGTCAGGGGATTGTGGCCGGATAGCGCGATCAGCGCGGCGGCGCAAAGCATCGAGAGCGCCACGGCGAGCCCGATGCGGCCGGTCAGCCCAAACTGCGGCTGGAGCCGAAGGCTTGGCCGTATCGCTGCGATCGGCCGCGCTGAAACCCGCTCGGTCATGCCGCGCGCCCGGACATCCAGAGCCCGATCTGCCGCAAGTCCGCCGCAGCGCGCGCGACTACCCCAGCGAAACCGCCGCCCGCCAGCACCGCGATCCGGTCGCTGATCGCGAGCACCTCTTCCAGCTCCGAGGAAATATAGAGAACCGCGGCCCCGGAATCGCGCAGCGCGGTCACGCGGTCGAGCACGAAACGGGTCGCGCCGGGATCGAGGCCCCAGGCGGCCTGGTGCGCGACCAGCACCGCTGGCGCACGGTCGAGCTCCCGCGCGACCACGATCTTCTGCTGATTGCCGCCGGAGAGCCGCGCGACCACCGCGCCCGAGTCGGGCGCGCGAATGTCGAAATCGGCCATCAGGATCCGCGCCTTTGCGAATCCGGAGCGCCGCGTCAGAAACGCGCCGCGCGCATAGGGCGGGCGGTCGGTGTCGCGCAGCATCAGATTGTCGGTGATCGACATCGTCCGCACCAGCGCGGTATGGCCGCGATCCGCCGGCATATAGGCGAGCCCCGCGCGCACCCGATCCGCGACGCTCGCCCGCGTGATGTCGCGCCCATCGAGCGCGACGGTCCCCGCTCGCGATGGTCGCAGACCCGCGAGGGTCTCCGCAAGTTCGATCTGCCCGTTGCCGTCCACGCCGGCGACGCCGAGGATTTCGCCGGAGCGCAGCTCGAAGGTCACCGGCGCCAACCCCGGCGCGGCGAGACCCTGGACAGCCAGCCGCACGGCCCCCGGCGCGCGCGTATTTGGCGTGTGCGGGGCCGTTATGTCGCGCCCGACCATCATTTCGGCGAGCTGGGCGCGGCTGACGCCCGCCACCGCCGCGCGGCCGGCCACACGGCCCGCGCGCAAAACCACCACTTCGTCACAGACTTCCAGAACCTCGGGCAGCTTGTGCGTGATGAAGACGATGCCCTTGCCTTCCCCGCGCAGCCGCCTGAGAATCGTCAGCAGGTCGGCGACTTCGCTGGGAGCGAGGTTGGAGGTCGGCTCGTCCAGCACGAGCAGTTCAGCCTCGCGTAGAATCGCTTTCAGAATTTCCACGCGCTGCCGGCGCCCCAGCGGGAGATCGCCGATGCGCGCGTCCGGATCGAGGTCCAGCCCGAACCGCCGGCTTGCCTCGCGGACGCGATTCGCGATCGCCGCACTGCGTAAGACGCGGCCCGCCTCGCGCCAGCCGAGCATGACGTTGTCCGCGACGCTCATCGCCTCGACGAGCATGAAATGCTGATGGATCATCGCGATGCCCGCCGCCATCGCGTTTCCCGGACGGTGGCCGACGAGCGGTCGCCCGCGAAACACGATGCTCCCGGAGTCGGCGGGGATCATGCCGAACAGCACCTTCATCAAGGTGCTCTTGCCCGAACCGTTCTCGCCGAGCAGTCCGACGATCTGGCCGGAGCGCACGTCGAAGTCGACGCCGTCGTTGGCGCGCAGCGCGCCGAAGCAACGAACGATGTCGCGCATTTCGAGAAGGTTGGTCATGCCGTCAACGCACTATCGTCATGTGACCAGGTTGTCATTCCCGCGAAGGCGGGAATCCAGCCGCGGGGCCACGACGCAGCGGCGCTTGTTAGAGAAGCTTCGTTGTGTCATGGATCCTCGTGTTCGCGAAATCGAGCAAGCGGCGCCCGGGCCCCACCGCGCCAGATGACCTTAGGCATCATCAATCCTAGCTAGTCCCGCGCGTCGCCGAAAATGGGCCCCTTCTCCTCTCCCGCCCCTTCGCGGGGAGAGGTCGGGTGAGGGGCGTGGGTGATTGGCCGCACGGCTCGAGAGTCCGGAGTCGCACGGTTTCGGCAGTCCGGCTACTCACCCAGCCCCTCACCCGGCCTCTCCCCGCAAGAGGCGGGGAGAGGGGAATAATCCCATCATTTGAACGACGCGCCGAACTAGGTCCAAATACGCGGCGGTCAGGCGTTCAGCGTTTCATACAAGTCGCGTCATTCGGGATTGAACTGCTCGATCAGCGCGAGCTTCCACTTGCGCTCCCATTTCTTCAACTGCTTTTCGCGCGCGATGGCTTCGTTGACGTCGCCATATGTCTCATACCAGACCAGCATCTTCACTTGGTATTTCGTCGTGAAGGTCGAACCGACGCCGATGCGCTGCTGATATGCGCGCGAGGGAATATTGTTGGTCACGCCGACAGAGAGCGTGCCGTTGCGCTGGCTCGCCATGATGTAAACGGCGTAGATTCGCTCGCTCAAACGCGGCTCCTTTTGCGGCGCCCGTTCGTGTCGTCACCACGGCTGGATACCCGCTTTCGCGGGTATGACATAACGCCGCATCCGCGCCACGAAAGTGAGCGCCTTTTCATCCTCGCTAACGCGATCGCGTTCGTCGAGGGCGCTTACGACCCGCCGCGCGCGTCCTCGCGCGTCGGCGTCACCTTCATCTCGCCGGAAGCGAATTTCTTCGCCATGTCCTGCAGCTCGGTCACTACGGCGGCGGGCACAATCGGATTGAACGGCTTGCCTTCCTCGTACATCAGCGTGCCGCCCGTCACCGGCGGGGTGTCGTAGCCGTATTGGACGAACGTTCCGAACAGCTTGCCGTCTTTGACCTGATCGGCGGTATTGCCGAACATGGCGGGCCAGTCCTCGAGAATGTTGGTCAAGACGAGATCGGGCGCGATCTTGGTCTGGTCGAAGCCGCGGCCGGTGACGTAGACGTGCTTCTCCTTCGCCGCCTCGACGAGGCCCGCCTCGGCCGCATTCAACTTGCCGGTGAGGACGTCGGCGCCCTGCGCGATCAGCGACAGCCCGGCTTCCTTCGCCGCCGCCGCGTCCTCCATGTCCTTGACGTAGAGGATCGTCACCTTGGCGCCCGCCTTGGTGGCGCAGATGCGGAAGCCGCCGGCCTGCGCGGTGATGTTCGGCACGCCCTCGAGGCCGTAGACGCCGGCGACCTTGTGCGTCTTGCTCATGTGCGCGGCGAGCACGCCGAGCTGGCAGCCGAATTGCGCGTTGTTCCAGTCGATCGACATCACGTTGGGCGCCTGGCCCTCGTTGCCACTCACCGCGATAAACTGGGTATTCGGAAACTTCGGCGCCACCTGCTCCATCGCCGAGACGAAGCGCCCGGAGTGCCCCATGACGATCTTGTAGCCCTGGCTGGCGAAGTCGCGCATCGCCTCGCCTTCGTCGGCGTCGGTGACGTTTTCCGTGTAGGCGGTCATGAATCCGTGCGACTTGAGGCTTACCAGGATCGAATAACCGAGCGCGTTCCAGCTCTGGTCGTTGATGCTGCCGGGCAGCAGCATGGCGGCCTTGTCCTCGGCAGCGGCCGGCGCGGCCGACAGCGCAGCTGCGAACAGCGCCGCGGCGCCGGCGCCACGCCAAACGCTGCCCAAGAATTGTGCACTCATGTACCTCTCCTTGCTGATTTCCCCGCGGTCAGCGGAGCTTAGACGGGATCGACGAAATTACAAGCAATCGCCACGCCATAGAGGGATTCCCCTCCCCGTAAGGACACCGTAAGGACCGAGAGGGGAACTGAAGGAGGCCTGAAATGACCACCAGTCCCAAAACCGCGCTGGTCGTCAGCGCGCATTCCGCCGATTTCGTCTGGCGCGCCGGCGGCGCGATTGCGCTGCATGCGGCGGCGGGCGAGGCGGTAACGGTGATCTGCCTCTCCTACGGCGAGCGCGGCGAAAGCGCCAAGCTCTGGCGCCGGGAGGGCATGACCCTGGAGCGCGTCAAGCGCGAGCGCCGCAAGGAGGCCGAGGCGGCGGCCGAGAAGCTGGGCGCCGCCGACATTCAGTTTTGGGACCTCGGCGACTACCCGCTCGATCTCACTCGAGACGCGCTGTTCCGTCTCGTCGACGTCTACCGCACGATCCATCCCGCCTTCGTGCTTTCGCACTCCGAAAAGGACATCTACAACCACGACCACCCCGCTGTGACCGATTTCGCGCAGCACGCACGCATCATCGCGCAGGCGCACGGACACAATCCCGGCCAGCAGGTGCTGGGCGCGCCGCCCGTCTTTCTGTTCGAGCCGCATCAGCCCGAGCAATGCGGGTGGAAGCCCGACGTGCTGCTCGACATCTCCGCCGTCTGGGAGAAGAAGCGCGCGGCGATCGAGTGTATGGCGGGCCAGGAGCATCTCTGGGAATATTACACCCGCGTCGCCCTGCAACGCGGCGCGCAGGCCGCGCGCAACTCGGACAAGAAAATCACCTATGGCGAGGGCTATCAGGCGGTGTTTCCGCATGTGGTGGATCGATTGGCATGAGCGTCGTCATCACTGGCACCAAGCGAGTCTCTGCGGAAATCCTTCGCGCATTTGCGCCGTTCGGCGTCGCGACGGTGCATGAGGCGCAGGGTCGCACCGGCCTCCTCGCATCCTACATGCGGCCGATCTGGGCCGGCGCCCGGCTCGTCGGCTCCGCGGTCACCGTTTCCGTTCCACCGGCGGACAACTGGATGCTGCATGTCGCGGTCGAGCAATGCCAGGCCGGCGACGTGCTCGTCGCCGCGCCGACCTCGCCCAGCGACGCCGGCTATTTCGGCGAGTTGCTCGCGACGTCGCTCGTGGCGCGCGGCGTCGTCGGGCTGATCATCGAAGCGGGCGTCCGCGACGTGGCCGCTCTCGGCGAGATGAAGTTCCCGGTCTGGTCGAAGGCGATCTCGGCGCAGGGCACGGTCAAGGAGACGCTCGGCTCGGTCAATATTCCGCTCGTCTGCGCCGGCCAGCTCGTTCATCCCGGCGATCTGATCGTCGCCGACGACGACGGCGTCGTCGTCGTGCCGGGAGGCTCGGCAAGCGCGGTCCTCGCGGCGTCCGAGGCGCGCGAGCGCAAGGAAGAAGCGACGCGGGCGCGGTTGAAGGCGGGCGAGTTGGGGCTCGATATCCATGGCATGCGCGAAGCCCTGGCGAAGAAGGGCCTGAAGCACCAGCCGGCGCCGGCGGAGGATTGACCTATGCCGGAACCGCCTTTGTCGCTGAGCGTCGCGGTCGGCGCTTATCCCCACACCCAGGCGTTGAAATCCGGGCGGATCGCCTCGGCCGCGCTCCAACTGGAATTTGCTGAGATTACCCCGATCAACCGCGCTTTCGCGCCGATGGTCCGCGAGCGGCGCTTCGACGTCTGCGAAATGGCGATCGCTACTTTTCTGCAGGCCAAGGCCTACGGCAAGGAGCTCGCTCTGCTGCCGATTGCGATGGCGGCGCGCTTTCAGGAATCGGCGCTGCTCTGCCGGGTGGACAGCGCCATTCGCGGGCCGGCAGACCTCGCGGGGCGCCGCGTCGGCGTGCGCGCCTACAGCCAGACGACCGGAATGTGGCTGCGCGGTCTGCTGGCGCACGACTGGGGCGTGAAGCCCGAGGACGTGCGCTGGATCACCTTCGAGGGCGCGCATGTGCTCGAATATGCCGATCCGCCCTTCGTCGAGCGGGCTGCCCCGGGCGAGGGATTGCTGAAGATGCTGCGCGAGTGGGAGCTGGACGCGGTCATCGTCGGTAACGATGTTCCCGACGATCCGGAGTTGGGCACCGTCTTCCCGGATCCCGCCGCCGCGGCGGAGGCGTTTTGGGAGGAGCATCGCTTTGTTCCGATCAATCACATGGTCGTCGTAAGACGCGAAATCGCCCACGATCGCCCGGACGCGATCCGAGAATTGTGCCGCCTTTTCGTCGCTTCGAAAGCAGCGAACGCTCCGCCACCGTCGGCGCGGGACCGCGCGCCGATGGGGCGCGAGGCGGTCGAGCCGTCGGTAGCGCTGGCGCTACGCTTCGCGCTGGAACAGGGATTGCTGCCTCGCCCGCTCAACCTCGAGGAGGTCTGGGAGGCCTGCCCGCCTCCGTTATTGCGAGCGTAGCGAAGCAATCCACGGTTCCGCCGCCATACACTCGCGGATTTGACCGAGTCTCGTCCGCTCACGCCACAAGTTCTTGAAGCAGTTGGTACACGACCAGTTTTGAGACTTCTTCGGTGGACCATCTGGTGGAAAGATGGATTGCTTCGCTACGTCTCGCAATGACGAAGCAGGCCGTCGGCGCTGGATGCGCGGGGACGCGCATGACGAAAGCGCGACGCTTCGGTTTTGGAAATCAACCGTTCCGAGGTAAGCAACGGCGGGACGGCGGGCTGAAACCGATCCGCACGGGATGAAATTTCGATGAAGCCGACTAAATGGGCAGCGAGGATCGCAATTTGCGCCGCTTTGATCGCGACGCCGGCTCTCGCCGATGATGCAACTGTGACCATCGGCCTCATCCTGCCGATGACCGGCCCCTCGGCGAGCACCGGCAAGCAGGAACGCGCCGCCGCCGAACTCTAT
>JBAQGU010000107.1:0-8946 GCA_049287975.1 Roseiarcus sp. | reverse complement strand
GCGCGTACGCTCGCCGAGCCGACCGTGACCGCGATTTCCGGCGAACGCGCGAAGTTCCTGGCCGGGGGAACCATCCCAATTCCGTCCGGGGAGACCTGCTCCGTCGGCAACACGAATTGCCAACTCAGTATCGTGCAGCAGCCTTATGGCGTCACCTTGAACTTTACGCCCGTCGTGTTGTCGCAAGGCCGCATCCAGCTGAGAGTTGCAACCGAGGTTACCGATATCGATCCGACGCATTCGCTGGCCATCGATAACACTTCGATTCCTGGCTTCCGAACCCGCAAAAACGAAACTACAGTCGAGTTGCCGTCGGGCGGGTCGATCGTGTCCGCCGGCCTGATTTCGACGCAGACGCAACAGGCGATCAACGGGCTCCCTGGCCTCATGGACCTTCCGGTACTGGGCGCGTTGTTCCGTTCGCGGGACTATCTGCGCCAGGAGACAGAGCTGCTGATCGTCGTGACGCCTTACATAGTCCACGCCGTCGACCCGAAAGATGTAGTGCGCCCGGATGCGAATTTCCAGGAAGCGAGTGATCCGCAAGCTTGGTTCCTCGGCCGAGTCAATCGGATCTATTCGAGCTCAGGCAACCTACAGCCCATGCCGGGTTATACTGGGAGAGTCGGATTCATCACCGACTGACCATGCGCAAGGTTCTGACGGATAAACTGTAGAGCGAGAATCAGATCATGACGTACCATTCAAATGATCGTAAAATCCCGATCCGGACTTTGCTTGGCATTCTGTCGTTGGGAATATGTGCGCTCTCACTGACCGCTTGCGTGGCGGATTATGCCTCCGACGATAATGCCGGCGTTGAAGACTATCACGACCGGCACCCTATCATTCTCGCCCAGGCGCCGACGTCCGTCGACGTCTTTCCCGTCGGCGGCGGCCTCGACTCCCTATCGATAGCTAAGATTCGAGCCTTCGCGGAGCGGTATCGTGAACTTGGCAGTGGGCAGATTACGATTCTGGCGCCTGCGGGCCGTCTAGAGGGCAGAGGCAATGTCGTGAACGAGATTCGCCGGGCACTGTATTCGAGCGGGGTGAGGGGCTACGTCTCAGTGGGGCACTACCCCGTCCCCGACCCGACCCTGGCGTCCCCCGTCAGGCTCGTTTTTCAGGGCCTTCGAGCGAGAGTGCCTTCCCACTGCGGGCAATGGCCGGGCGACTTGGCCTCGGGAAGCTCGGTAGAGGGATGGAAAAATACCTCCTATGAGAATTTTGGTTGCGCGACGCAATCCGCCCTGGCCGCGCAGGTCGACGATCCTCGCGACCTCGCCGAGTCGCGGGCCAGCGCCCCTCCCGACGAGGACATGCGTCTGCGGGCTATTGGCAATGTTCGCAAGGGAGAGGATCCGGGGACGGACTGGAAAACGCAGACGACGACGATCGGCACAATTGGAGCGGGAGGCTGACGCATGCGTGCTCAAGCATTGGAGGACGCTGGACCCGTGATGAATTCGCAGGCGATCGCGATCCCGCAAATCGACCCCGTTCCGCGGGTTTCCATTCAAGCTTTCTGTGAAACTTCGGAAATCGCCGCCCTCGTGCAGGGCGCCATCAACGATCGGCGTATGAGCAAGGCTCACGTCAAACAAAATATGGGCGGCGCCGCCGCGGCGGTGGAGGCCTATCGAAACGCACCGACGCCGAACGTGATAATTCTCGAGGCGACCGCAAACAGAGACGCCCTGATCGAGCAGCTCGACGAACTTTCTCAATTCTGCGACGCGGGCACGAAGGTCGTCATCCTTGGCAAGGTCAACGACATCATTCTCTATCGCCAACTGATCGCGCGCGGGGTGAGCGAATATCTCGTTTGGCCGTTCGGCGTCGTCGAATTCGTGCAGACGATATCCCACTTGTTCCGGGCTCCGGGCGCCAAGCCGGTCGGTCGCGTGGTGTCGGTCGTCGGCGCCAAAGGCGGCGTCGGTTCCTCGACGGTCGCGCACAACCTCGCGTGGCATCTGGCGACGGGGCTGGAGATGGCCACGATCGTGGCGGACTTGGACCTCGGCTTCGGAACCGCAGGCCTCGACTTCAACCAGGATCCCCCGCAGGGCGTCGCCGAAGCCGTGTTCGCCCCCGAGCGCGTGGACGCGACGCTGGTCGATCGCCTGCTCTCGAAATGCGGCGACAACTTGAATTTGCTAGCCGCGCCGGCCATGCTGGATCGGCTCTATGATTTTCCCGAAGCCTCCTTCGATTCGCTGATAGACACGGTCAGAGCCTCGACGCCATGGATCGTTCTAGACATACCGCACGCGTGGAACGCTTGGACGCGACGTCTGATGGTGGGCGCCGACGAGGTGATCGTCGTCGCGGCCCCCGACCTGGCGAACTTGAGAAACGCAAAGAACATCATCGACAACATTCGTGGGGCGCGGCCGCACGATCATCCGCCAAGGTTGGTCCTGAACGGCGTCGGGATGCCCAAACGCCCTGAGATTTCGGCCGGCGACTTCACGAAGACCATGGAAATGGATCCGTTGGTCGTCATCCCCCATGACAGCAAATTGTTTGGCTCGGCGACGAACAACGGGCAGATGATTTCGGAAATAGAACCCAAGGGGCGCTGCGCTGAGATATTCGCAGAATTGACCAATATCATCGCGGGCCGAGGCGAGACCCGCAAGGTCAAGCGTGGTCTGTTCGATCCGTTCCTGTCCAAATTCAGCTCAAAGAAAGCGTAGCTCCGCGGTCGCCGCGTCCACCTCGTTGGAGATCGTCGGATTCTAGGTCGCTCCGTTAGGCGGAGATGCAAGGAAAGTCACGATGTTCGGAAAGCGTTCCAATCCTGGACCCAGTGTCGCTCCGGGAGCAGCGGTCTCGCTGGCGCAGCACGTCGCGTCGGCGCCGCAACGCGCTGCCTCGGCCGTCCCGGAAATATCTCGCACGAGCCCAGAAACCGCTCTGCCCGCGCCGAAAGCGCAGACGGATCAGCGGCCGGAGAGCTATTTCCTGACCAAATCGATGATTTTCGGGGCCCTGATCGAGGCGATCGATCTGGCGGCGCTGTCCAAGCTCGACCAGGACAGCGCGCGCGAGGAAATTCGCGATATCGTTCATGAGATCGTGACGATAAAGAATCTGGTCCTTTCAATTTCGGAGCAGGAGGACCTGCTCGATGATATCTGCAACGATGTCTTGGGTTTCGGCCCGCTGGAGCCGCTGCTGGCGAGAGACGACATCGCCGACATCATGGTCAACGGGCCCACGCGTTGCTTCATCGAAGTCGGCGGCAGGATACAACTGACAAACATTCGTTTCCGCGATGGGGCTCAATTGATGAACATATGTCAGCGCATCGTCAGCCAAGTCGGCCGCCGAGTCGATGAGGCCTCGCCGATTTGCGATGCGCGACTGATGGACGGGTCGCGCGTCAATGTGATCGCGCCTCCCTTGGCGATCGACGGCGCCGCCTTGACGATTCGAAAGTTCAAAAAAGACAAGCTCACTCTCGACCAACTGACGAAATTCGGCGCCATCTCGCCCGCCGGCGCGGAAATTCTCAAGATCATCGGAAGAGTCCGTTGTAACGTGGTGATTTCAGGAGGCACCGGCTCCGGAAAGACGACGCTTCTCAACTGCCTGACCAATTATATCGAAGCCGGCGAGCGCGTGATCACCTGCGAGGACGCCGCGGAGCTGCAACTCCAGCAGCCGCACGTCGTGCGCCTCGAAACACGGCCGCCGAATCTCGAAGGGGCCGGACAGATCACCATGCGTGATCTGGTTAAAAACTGTCTGCGTATGCGGCCTGAGCGCATCATAGTGGGCGAAGTGCGCGGCCCGGAGGCTTTCGACCTGCTGCAAGCCATGAATACGGGTCACGACGGATCCATGGGCACGCTACACGCCAACTCGCCGCGGGAAGCGTTGAGCCGCATGGAATCGATGATCACCATGGGAGGCTACTCGCTGCCGTCCCGCACGATCAGGGAAATGATAACGGCGTCGGTGGATGTCATCGTTCAGGCCGCCCGCCTGAGGGATGGCTCGCGTCGGATAACCCACGTTACCGAAGTGATGGGGATGGAAGGCGACGTGATCATCACTCAAGATCTCTTCGTCTACGAAATAATGGGCGAGGACGCGCAAGGCAAACTCAAGGGCCGCCATCGCTCGACGGGGATCGGACGTCCGCGGTTTTGGGAGCGCGCACGATACTTTGGCGAGGAACAGCGCCTGGCGGCCGCACTCGATTCGTCGGAAATCAAGGAGGCGTAGCCGCCGCTCGGACAGACGGGGTTTCAAAGGCGATGGTCAACAATATATTTCTGCTGGCGGGTTCCGTCGCCGTGGCGATGGGTGGACTCGCGTTTGTGGTCCTGGGCGGGGATTCCCGGGCCGACCAGCGGCGTATGGCGATCGCCAAAACGGACACCAAGGCGCGCGCGACGACCATCGATCGCGCCGCCAAGAAGAAACAGATCACCGAGAGTCTGCTGGAGCTCGAAAAGAATTCGAAGAGGAAGCGCGTAGATCTTCAAACCCGAATTGAACAGGCCGGCCTATCCATAAGACGCCAGCAGTACCTGCTCATATTCGTAGTCATGGGAGCGGTTCTCGGTGGACTGACGTATTTGAAGTCGCGCAGTCCCCTGGTGGCCGCGCTCGTGGCGGTAATCGTCATCGCGGGCCTGCCGAATTTCGTGCTCGCCCGGCTCCGCGCGCGTCGGATCAAGAAGTTCATCAACAACTTCCCCTCGGCGCTCGATATCATCGTCCGCGGCGTGAGGGCGGGTCTGCCGTTGGGCGATACCTTGCGGATCATCGCCAGTGAAGGCCAGGAGCCGGTGCGGACGGAATTCCGGAAGGTCGTGGAGTCGCAGCAACTCGGAATTTCGGTTCCCGACGCCTGCGTGAAACTCGCGCGGCGTGTCCCCGCGACCGAGACCAACTTCTTTGCGATCGTGATCGAAATCCAATCCAAGGCCGGCGGAAACCTTTCGGAAGCGATAGGCAACCTATCGAAGACCGTCCGCGAGCGCAAGAAGATGAAGGGCAAGATCGGGGCTATGGCGATGGAGGCGAAGGCGTCGGCCGCCATCATCGGCGCCGTCCCGTTCGTCGTCACCGGCGCGCTCTACGCCGTTTCGCCCGAATACATAAGCCTATTGTTCACGACCAACCATGGCCGGCTCATCTGCGCGATCGGTCTGGGCTGGATGAGCATCGGCATTGCGATGATGAAGAAGATGATCAGCTTCGACTTCTGAGTGAGAACCTGCGATGTTGGATCTGGTGCTGCTCAAAGTAGGCGATACGCATTTCATGGCGGTCGTGCTGTTGTCGATGGGGTGCGCCGCGGGCGTGCTGATGGCGGTCATGCCGCTCCTGCAGACCGATAATTTGGCGCGACGGATGAAGGACGTGAGCACCGAGCGCGACCGCATTCGCATGCGCGAACGCGAGAGGCTCGCCGCCTCGCAGAGTAAGACTTCATTGCGCTATAAATCCGGCGGCATCACCAAGACCGTCACCGAATCGCTCAATCTCGCGAGTTGGCTGAACACCGACACCGCCAAGCAACAGCTCAGCCAGGCGGGTTTTCGAGGCGCCGGCGCCGAGAACGCATTTCTGACGTTCCGTTTTGTCGCGCCGATACTGTTCTTCCTGGTCGCACTGATTTATGTGTTTTTTATCGCGAAACTGCAGTGGGCGTTTACGTTCAAGGTTTGCGCCGCGATATTCGCGGCTTATCTGGGCATCAAGGCGCCGGAAATATTCCTCAGCAACAAAAAGACCAAACGTCAAAAATCGATGGGGCGGGCCTATCCGAACATGGTCGACCTGTTGATCATATGCGCCGAGTCGGGAATGTCCATCGAGCATGCCGTTCGGAAAGTGAGCATGGAGATCGGCGCCGAAAGCATCGAGCTGGCTGAAGAATTGACGCTGCTCGCGGCGGAAATGTCATATCTCGAACAGCGACGCACCGCATTTGAAAACCTCAACGCCCGCACCGGGATCGACTCCATCAAGCAATTGACGACCGTGCTCGTCCAGTCCGAGAAGTACGGCACGCCGTTGGGTTCTGCGCTGCGCGTATTGGCGCAAGAAAGTCGCGATCAGCGAATGACCGCGGCGGAGAAAAAGGCGGCGGCCCTGCCGCCCACCCTGACCGTCCCGATGATCCTGTTTTTCCTTCCGGGGCTTTTCTGCGCTATTCTCGGCCCAGCGGTGATCCAAATCAATCACTGGACATAGCGGGAAAGCGGTTAGACCAGAGTGCGGGCGCTCACGAAATTGTAGCCGTGCTCGCTGAGCGCGGCTTTCGTAGAATGCCACATTTTCCGAACGGCAACCAAGCGGAACCCACGCGGTCGGCGACCGCGTCTACAGCAGCGCCCTGCGGTTTCGCCCCTCCTATCATGCCTGGAGTCGCCGTTTGGCGTTGCGCGCGCTCGCGCATCGGCGCATTATTCGCCATGCCTCGCGAATCTCCTAATTTTACGGCCCCAGATCGGCGTCCCACCGATCCCGCCGATTCGAAATACAGAGAAACGAAATTCATACCGGGGCCCACGCCGCCGGGCAGGGCGCCTCGCTATCTCGACGGACTGAACTCCGAGCAGCGTCGCGCGGTCGAGGCGCTCGACGGTCCGGTCCTCGTTCTGGCCGGCGCAGGGGTCGGGAAGACCCGGGTGCTCACCACTCGTATCGCGCACCTGATCGCGACCGGACGCGCCAGGGCCCATGAAATTCTTGCCGTCACATTCACCAACAAGGCGGCGCGGGAGATGCGCGAGCGGATAGGCGCGTTGACCGGCGTCCATGACGGCATGCCGTGGATGGGCACGTTCCATTCGATCGGGGCCAAGATTCTGCGGCGGCACGCCGAATTGGTCGGCCTCAAGTCGAATTTCACCATCCTCGACACGGACGATCAGATCCGGCTGATCAAGCAGGTTCTGAAGGCGGCCGACATCGACGACAAGCGTTGGCCGGCTCGCGCGCTGGCGAGCCAGATCGACACATGGAAGAACCGGGGTCTCGATCCGAGCCAGGTTCCGCTTGGCGAATCCGCCGCCTTCGCGAACGGCGCGGGGGCGTCTCTCTACAAGTCGTACCAGGGCCGGTTGAAAGATCTGAACGCGGTCGACTTCGGCGACCTGCTATTGGAAAGTCTGCGACTGTTTCGAGAGCATGACGATATACTTTCGTCTTATCAGCGAAGATTACGCTACATTCTAGTAGACGAGTATCAAGACACCAACGTCGTTCAATACCTGTGGCTCCGGCTGCTGGCGCAGATGCACAGGAACATCTGCTGCGTCGGCGACGACGATCAATCGATTTACGGTTGGCGAGGCGCCGAGATCGACAATATCCTGAGATTCGAACATGATTTTCCCGGCGCGACCGTCATCCGGCTGGAGCGCAATTATCGCTCGACCGGACACATCCTCGCCGTCGCGTCCGGGCTGATCGCGCACAACAAGAATCGTCTCGGGAAGACGCTGCGGACCGAAGCCAAAGATGGCGAGAAGCCGACAGTGCGCGCCGTTCAGGACAGTCGGGAAGAGGCGCGAAGCGTCGGCGACGAGATCGAATCGGCGCAACGCGACGGGACTTCGCTCGGCGAAATCGCAATACTGGTTCGGGCCGCGTTTCAAATGCGCGAGTTCGAAGAGCGATTTCTGGAAATCGGCGTCCCCTATCGGATCGTGGGCGGCCCGCGATTCTACGAAAGGGCGGAGATCCGGGACGCCCTCGCGTATTTGCGCTTGGTCTTTCAGCCCGACGACGACTTGGCGTTCGAGCGGATTTACAATTTGCCGCGCCGCGGCCTGGGCGAGGCGACGCTCTCTCTCCTTTATGCGCACGGGCGTCGCGCCGGGCTGTCGCTGATGGGTTCGGCACGCGCGCTCACGCAGAGCGAGGAGCTCAAGGCCCGGCCGCGGCAGATCTTGCGCGATCTGTTGCACGACTTCGACCGCTGGTCCGCCCCGATCGACTCGACGCCGCACGAGGAGCTGGCGCGGACGATCCTCGAGGAAAGCGGCCTGATCGCAATGTGGAAGGCCGAGCGAACCGCCGACGCCGAAGGCCGCCTGGAAAATCTGAAGGAACTGGTGCGCTCGATGGGCGAGTTTCCCACCTTGGGCGCGTTCCTGGAGCACGTTTCGTTGGTGACGGAGGTCGAGAACGGCGACCCGGGTCCTCGGGTTTCAATCATGACGCTTCACGCCGCGAAGGGACTCGAATTCGACGTCGTCTTCCTGCCGGGCTGGGAGGAAGGGCTTTTTCCTCACCAGAGGTCGCTCGACGAGAACGGCGCCGCCGGATTGGAGGAGGAGCGTCGGCTCGCCTACGTCGGGCTGACCCGCGCGCGACGAAAAGCGGCGATCTATCATGCCGCAAATCGGCAGATTCGTGGACTTTGGCAATCCTCGCGCGAGTCGCGTTTCATCGAGGAGTTGCCGGAAGCGCATATCGACGCCGAGTATTCCCCTGGCGCCGCCGGATGGGGGTACCCGGAGTCGCGTTTCGATCGTGTCGTGTTTTCAGGGTCGGGTTATCAGACCCCGGGTTGGCGGCGGGCGCAAGAGAACGCGCAGCAGTCGGGAAGCTTCCCGCCGGCGGGTATGCGGGGCGGCGCCCGCGTCATCGAAGGCCGCGCCCTCGCGGTCGAACCCGAGTCATCCGCCTTCAAGGCCGGCATGCGAATATTTCACATAAAATTCGGCCCGGGGAGCGTCGTCGCCGTCGATGGCGCCAAGCTCACCGTCGATTTCGACAAGGCTGGCCGAAAGCTCGTGCAAGACAGTTTCGTCAGCCGGCTGTCGTGAGCATGGCTCGTTTGGCGAGCCGACCCGTGCGGCCTCAGGCGATGCCCCAGGACAAGTGAGTCAGGGCCGCCGCCCGGCCCGTCATTGCGAGCGACAGCGAAGCAACCCAGACTGAGCCGCAGTTGGAGACCCCCTGGGT
>JBAQGU010000106.1:0-2196 GCA_049287975.1 Roseiarcus sp. | reverse complement strand
AGGATTTCCAGGCGCGTATTGCGACGCTGCTGGAAGGCCAGATCGCGGCGGGACAGTTGGCCGCCGGTCTCGATCTCGGGCGCTTCGTCGTCGAGCAGCCGCGCGAGGCCGCGCATGGCGATCTGTCGACCAACGCAGCGATGGTCTACGCTCGCGAGGCGAAGGCGGCGGGATCGAATGCGCGCTCGCTCGCTGAGGCGCTCGCGGCCGAGTTGATGAACCAGCCCGAGGTCGAGGCGGTCGAGGTGGCTGGACCGGGCTTCATCAATATACGCCTGCGCGCCGCGGTCGCCGCCGACGTCTTGCGCGCGGCGATGAAATCCGGCGCGGATTACGGTCGCAGTTCGGAAGCGGCCGAGGGCCCGGTCAACGTCGAATATGTCAGCGCGAATCCCACCGGACCGATGCATGTCGGCCACGCGCGCGGCGCCGCCTTTGGCGACGCGCTGGCGAACTTGCTCAGCTTCGCCGGACGGCGCGTGACGCGCGAATATTACATCAACGACGCCGGCGCCCAGGTCGACGTGCTCGCGCGCTCCGTGTTTCTGCGTTATCGCGAAGCTCTCGGCGAACGGATCGAGGCGATCCCCGAGGGCCTTTATCCCGGCGATTATCTCATCCCGGTCGGCGAAGCGCTCGCGCGGGAATTCGGTCCGATCCTGCACAATCTGCCGGAGGCCGATTGGCTGCCGAAAGTGCGCGCGCGCGCCATCGCGGCGATGATGGCGATGATCCGCGAGGATTTGCGCGCGCTCAACATCGATCACGAGGTTTTTTGCAGCGAACGGGCGCTGACGGGCGCGGACGGCGGCCAGGATCGGGTGCGCGAGGCGATCGAGGTCTTGCAAAAGAAGGATCTCGTCTACCAGGGTCGCCTGCCGCCGCCGAAGGGTGCGCCCTCGGAGGATTGGGAGGATCGCGAGCAGACCCTGTTCCGTTCGACGCAATTCGGCGACGACGTCGACCGGCCGCTGATCAAGTCGGATGGCGGCTATACCTATTTCGCGAGCGACATCGCCTATCACAAGACGAAGATCGACCGAGGCTTTCTGAGCCTGGTCGACGTCTGGGGGGCGGACCACGGCGGCTACGTCAAAAGGATGCGGGCGGCGGTGACGGCGCTTTCCGGCGGGACTGCGAGCTTGGACGTCCGGATTTGTCAGCTGGTGCGGCTGATGCGCGCGGGCGAACCGGTCAAGATGTCGAAGCGCTCCGGCGATTTCGTCACCCTGCGCGAGGTCGTCGACGAGGTCGGCGCGGACGCGGTCCGTTTCATCATGCTGATGCGCAAGAACGATGCGACGCTCGATTTCGATCTGGCCAAGGTCATCGAACAGAGCCAGGACAATCCGGTCTTCTACGTTCAATATGCCCATGCCCGCGCGCGCAGCGTGCTCAGGCAGGCCCAGGCGGTATTTTCGGATATCGATCTGGCGCCCTCCGCGCTCGCCGGCGCAGACCTCGCCGCTCTCGACGACGACGGCGAGCGCGGCCTGATACGAACGCTCTCCCACTATCCTCGCGTCGTTCTACAGGCCGCCGACGCGCGCGAGCCCCATCGCATCGCGTTTTACGCCCATGAGTTGGCGACCCAGTTCCATTCGCATTGGAATAAGGGTAAAGATTCGCCACATTTGCGCTTCGTTAATGGAAAAGAAAGAATCTTATCGGAAGCCAGGTTGGCTCTGGTGACCGCCATCGCTATAGTTCTGGCGTCCGCGCTTTCGATCTTGGGGGTCAGCGCGCCCGAGGAGATGCGATAAAATGTCGCGCTCGAGACGGTCGAAGTTACGCACGGAATAGGCTAGACTGCATCTCAGGGACCCGCCGGGTCGAAGGAACGCGTAAGCCAGCGAGGTATTTGATGAGCAGCGCGAAATCCAAAGCAATCTCCGAAGTCAATCTGGAGGAGTTCGAACGTCGGCTGCGCGCGGCGGGGGCGCCGCAAGCCGGCGTGGAAGACCCTCTGTCGGAATTGACGCGGCTGGTCAACACGATCGCCGCCGAACGCCCGCGAACCGAGAAAGTCGTCGACATCGCGTCCGCGCGGATGCCCAAGTCGGAGCCCTTCCCGTCCGCGCAGAGAGAGACGCAGGCGCCGTCGCGCGGCGAGGGCGCGCAGCCGTCTTCTCCACCCGTTGCGCAGCCTGTGCCTGCGGCCATCGCGCAACCTGCGCCTGCGCCCGCCGCGTGGAC
>JBAQGU010000105.1:0-1868 GCA_049287975.1 Roseiarcus sp. | reverse complement strand
GCCGATCCCGCGCTCGCGAAGGCCTTGCAAGCGGGGCTCGACGCCGACCGCATGGCGAACAGGCAGGGCATGGACGCGCTGAAACCCGGCGGGGATATCGCGCTGCAGATGAAGAAGGCGGCGATCGGCGCGGCGCGGCTGATGAACGCGGACGATGGCCCCCGCATCGGCGCGCTCGCGGTCGACGGCTGGGACACCCACGCCAACGAGGGCGGCGCGACGGGACGCCTCGCGCAATTGCTGGGCGGTCTCGACGGCGTCTTCGCCGCGTTCGAGGGTGAACTCGGACCGCGCTGGAAGGAGACGATCGTCGTCGCGATCACTGAATTCGGCCGCACCGCCCGCATCAACGGCACGGTCGGCACGGACCACGGCACCGGCACGGCCGCCTTCCTCGCGGGGGGCGCGCTGGCGGGCGGCCGCGTGATCGCCGACTGGCCGGGGCTGCGCGCGGCCGATCTCTATGACGCGCGCGACCTGAAGCCGACGACGGATCTACGCGCGGTGCTCAAGGGCGTTCTCGCCGAGCATTTGGGGCTCTCGGCCGATGCGCTCGCTCGATCGGTGTTTCCGGACACGATCGGGGTGCAGCCGATGCGCGGGCTGATCGCGGCGTGAGCGGGCGCGGCGTCAAGCCGCGTTCGCCTTCATAGAGCGTCGCATTTTCCGAGTAGGGCCGCGCCTTTCCTCGCGGGGCGTTCGCTGGCCCGTTTAACGGGCTCGCGCAAAATCGAGATTCCTTCGCCGTTTCGTGAGTTTTCAAGGCTTTGCAAGGCGAAAATTTCGCATCCGGTCGCGACGCCATCCCTCGTGCGCGCGACCGGCGTTTGGCTATGGCCGGGAACGACGACCTCCCGCAATCCCGCGCACCGTCGCTCTCTCGTGTTGCCGCGTGCGGACGAGCACGCGCCGGCAGGCGGGAGCCGTCACCGCGATCTCAACACTCTCGTCATAGTTCATGCGGCGGCTCCGCGACCCGCGAGGTTGAACGGGTTCGATGTGAAGACTATGCCACGGATTCGTGTTTTCAGAATGCAATTTACTTCATAGGGGATGACAGCGGAGCAAACCGGAATTGCGGGTGCATGCCAATCTGAATTGCCTCTTGCCGGGCTCGCGTCAACCATGTTAGTCAGGCTTAGTCAAGGACACTTCCCATGTCGATCGTCAATATGCTTGAGGCGAAGACCCATCTTTCGCGACTGGTTGAAGAAGTCGAGAGCGGAGCCACGAGTGAAATCATCATCGCCCGAAACGGCAAACCGGCCGCGCGACTCGTACCGATCGGCGCGCCGGCGCAGGTCGGCAAGCGGTTGGGGCTCCTCGAGGGGCAGTATCCGTCATCTTCACAAGCGGAATTCGACGCTGGGAACGAAGCGATCGCTCGCCTTTTTCGAGGCGACGAGTGAGGATATTGTTGGACACGCAGATTGCGATTTGGGCGCTGACCGACACAAAGCGGTTGAGCGAGCGGGCCCGAACGCTGATCGGCGACGAGGCGAACGACGTCTTTGTCTCGGCGGTCAGTGTTTGGGAGATCGCGATCAAATTCGCGCTGGCCAAGCGGACTGGCGCCCCTCCGTTTTCCGGCACAGTCGCGCGCGACGCATTTCGCGCAGCGGGATATCGGATGTTGAACGTCACGCCGGAACATGCGGTCGGCATTGATGGCCTGCCCCCGTTGCACGCCGATCCCTTCGACAGAATGCTCATCTCCCAGGCGTTGCAGGAACCGCTACGTCTATTGACGGCGGACACGGCTTTGGCGGGGTATGGCGCGGTGGTGATGGTCGCATAGGCGACGCCCGAGGAGCCGCCGCGCGTGGCGCCCGTGGTCGCCGGCGCGCGCGCTCAATCCGGCGCCGCTT
>JBAQGU010000104.1:0-5032 GCA_049287975.1 Roseiarcus sp. | reverse complement strand
CGATCAGCGTCACGCTGGAGGGCAGGCCGTCGCCGCGTACGCCCGAGGGATAGGCGAAGGCGCAGAGATCGAGCAGGTTGACGAAGTTGGTGTAGGTCCCGAGGTTCGAGTTGGTCTCGATCGGATCGGCTTCGACCTCGGCGCGCGTATAGAAGCGCGGCATCGTCGGGACCGCCATCACGTCGAAAGCGCGCCAGGCCGCCTCGCTCGCGCGGCGCTGCGCCGCCAGCTTGTACGCAGCCTCGAAGGCCGCGACAGCGTCGAAGTTGCAGGCGCCCTCGATGATTCTACGCGTCACCGGAAGCAGAGTGTCGGGGCGCGACTCGATCAGCCGCTTGGTCGCGGCGTAGCGCTCGGCGACCCAGGGTCCCTCATAGAGCAACCGCGCGACCTCGAAGAACGGCGCGATATCGAATTCCACGATTGTAACGCCCAGAGTCGCGAGCCGTTCGAGATCGGCCGCGAAAGCGCGCTCCGCTTCCGCGTCACCGAGAAAGACCCGCTGCTCCGGCCGTGGCGCGCCGATGCGAAGATGCGGCGGCGAGGCGAGCCGCGGTTCGGGAAACGGCCTCGAATAGGCGTCCGCCGCGTCGTAGCCTGCCGCGATCCGATAAACCGCGAAGGCATCACCCACCGTCAGCGCGAACACCGAGATCGTGTCGAGCGTGCGGCAGGCGGGAACGACGCCGCTCGCCGAAAGCGAGCCGAGCGTCGGCTTCAGGCCGACGATGCCGTTGAGCGCGGCGGGCACGCGCCCGGAGCCCGCCGTGTCGGTGCCCAGCGCGAAGGGCACGAGCCCGGCCGCGACCGCGGTCGCCGAGCCGGAACTCGACCCGCCGGGAATGAGCTCGGCCCGCAGCGCATTCCGGGGAACGCCATAGGGCGAGCGCACGCCGACCAGGCCCGTCGCGAACTGATCGAGATTGGTCTTGCCGACGACGATCGCGCCGGCGGCCTGCAACCGCTCGACGACGAAGCTCGACTTGACGGGCTCGTAGGCGAAGGCGGGACATGCGGCGGTGGTCGGCAGACCCGCGAAGTCGATGTTGTCCTTGACTGCGAAGGGAAGGCCGAACAGCGGATGGCCCGCCGCGCCGCCGGCGTCGAGCGCCGCCGCCTCCGCGAGCGCGTCCGCCTTCGGCCGTAGTGCGATGAACAGCGCGGGATCGGCGTGCGCCCCAATCCTCGCATAGGTCGCCTCGATCGTATCGACGATGCGCCCGCCGCCCGCATGCCGGGCGACGATTTCCTCTATAGTTTCGGTCATTGGCCCCCGCCCTTTCGGCGTCCGTGAAGCAAGAATCGTACGACGCGCGCGCGTCAGGAATGGAGCTTACGCGTCGTCGCGCTCCTCTGCGCGGTCTTCGGATCGCGGAAAGTGCCGAAAACGAAGTCGAGCGAAGGATTACTGACGCCGAACCATTCCTTCTCGCTGATGAAATGATGGCGAAGGTGGTACTGCTTCATCCAGCTGCCCATGCGGGTTCGCGGCTGATAGGGAATATGCGCGACATAAATGCACTCATTCGTAGTGCAGGATTGCCAACATGACGCCGAGCATCACCGAGGGGACGGCCTCCACACCCAGCACCAGCGCGACGAGGGCCGCCGTCAACAGGAGATTGGGCGCCAGGAACCACAATGGCAGGAACAAGAGGTCGAGCCGGCTCGGCTCGACCTGGTGATCGCAATGCAGACGCTGTTGCATCTTTCAAAGCCATGCCCAGCGCAACGGCGGCGCATGGAACGCGAAGCGATGCATCGCATATTCGACGAGGTAGAACAGCGCCGCGCCCAAGATGATCTCGATCGGCGAAAGCCTCGCTACGCCGACGAGTCCGGCGATGATCAGCGCGGCGGCGCCGATGGCCAGCAGCGCGGCGGCGCCGATGGCCAGCAACGCGACCGCCCCATGGCGGAAAAAGACCATCAGCATGCTAGCCTCCCCGCGAATCCGAGGAACTGGATACAGCAGCGGTCGGCTTTTCCAAAATCGCTTGAACTTCGACACAGGCCCAGGGCACGGCGGCGCCCATGCGCCGATTGAGGCGCCACCACCAGCGATGATTTTCGAGCCGGCGCAGCGGACCGCCGGAGATGATGCGGAATCCGCGCGTCTCGATGAGTCTGAGATGGGAGTGGCGCCGGAGCTGACGGAGCAAGGAAGGCTGCGAGAAGGTCTGGATATGCGTCCACTTCTTGTGAGGCCGCCAGATCAGCGATCCCCAGATCCAGCGATTGCGGATGAAAGCGAGCGGCGGCAGGAAGATCGGGACGCCGACACAGACTTTTCCGCCCGGCTTGGCGATCCGCTCGAGCGCCGCGATCGCGACATCGACCCGCGGCAGATGCTCCAGCACCTGTTCGCAAACCACGACATCGAAGGCGTTCGAGGGCGTCCCGGGATTGCCGGCCATCAGATCGTCGATCCTATAGGCCGTATAGCGCTCGGATCGATAGAGGTACTCTTTCTTCACGTCGGTCGCTTCGATCTCGATGTTGTCGCTATGCGGTCGCGGTTCGAGATGCCGAAACAGGACGCCGGAGGTGCAGCCGACGTCGATCACCCGCAGCTTCCGCCCTTGCCGCGCAGCTTCGGCGGCCCACGCGTCGATGTCGTCCGCGAGCGCGTCATAGCGCGCCTCGCGCAGGCTGTAATATTCCTCCCGGCGCGGATCCACGCCGTAGGCGTGTTTTGGTTTGCCGACGAAATTCGCGGACAACTCGACCTCGGCGCGTGCGCTGAGGGGCGCAGCTCCCATTTGTATGACTAGGCATTTCTACCTACTCCAGCGCCGAGCGTTTTCAAAATCGACGCCGGGGTTGCAGCGCTGAGAGCGCGATTTTCGGGCGACGCGCCCCCTTGCCCGGCCGGCAATTCCCACGCAAGTGTTCTTCCTACCCGACGCCCGCGAGACGGAACGATGAACCGACGCAGCTTTCTCTTCGGCGCCGCCGCGGCGGCGGCCGCCATCGACATCGCGGCTCCCGCGGTCGCGAACGTACCGACTCCGTTCGCGCCGGACCTCTGGCCCGAAATGAGCAATCGCGAAGGTTTCGTCGCCTGGATGAAGCTGCATCGCGGCGAAGATGTGAACTATCTCGACCAGCGCTGGGATCGCTATCTCCAGCTGATCAGCCACGCCGACGTCTGGGACGCCGCCGACAAGCGCGCCTATCTCATGACGCCGCGCGAGGAATTCGTCACGGCCGAAAATCGCGCGCGCGCCTACGAGTGGCATCATCTCGATATCGGTTTCGGCGTCACCATCACCGGGCCGCATACGGTTGCGCGAATGACGAATACGCTGGCCATCAAGCAGGGCGACAAGGTGCTCGAGATCGGCACCGGCTCCGGATACCAATCGGCGTATCTGAGCTATCTAACGGACAAACTGTGGTCGATCGAGATCGTGCCGCCGCTGGCCAGGCGCACCCGTGCGCTCTACGACGCGCTGATCGCGCGGGGCTATCGCGAGTATCAGGCGATCACGACCAAGAACGCCGACGGCTATTACGGCTGGGAAGACGCCGCGCCGTTCGACAAGATCATCGTCACGTGCGGCATCGACCACATCCCGCCGCCGCTGCTGCGGCAGCTGAAGCCCGGCGGGATCATGGTCATCCCGGTCGGCCCGCCCGGCGCGCAGCACGTGATCAAGGCCGTAAAGAGAGAGGGCGCCGACGGCGCCTTCAGCGTCGCCCGTTCCGACATCTACGGCGGCGCGATCATCCCCTTCGTGCCCCTCACCGGCGGCCATCAGGGAACGTAGGGCTCGTCGACGATCGAAGGCTAACCCTTCCCCCCTCTTGCGGCGGAAGGTGGCCCCATAGCCCGTCGAAAGACGGGTGTTCTACCGAACGCCCTATGGGACGGCCGATCCCTTTTCGATTGGAGCGCCGGCCGGAATCGAATTGACGATGACTGACGGACTTCTTTCTGGCAAGAGGCCCATTTCGGGTCAACATTATGTTAAACCAGCGCACCCATCTCGCCAGGTTCTTCCGGTGGCGGACTGTTCGACGAAGCGGGCAACCTGATCGGCGTCACAACTTTGCATCTGAAGGAATCTGGTAATTTGAATTTCACGGAATTGGGTCCTAGGGACGATCGGCCCACCCCGCGCGTTTATCGTCCGAGCCCGGGTGCGATCCAAAGTGATGCAATCACGCTGCGACTTTTCGTGATAGGGTGGCCGGTTCTGATTTGCGGCGGGCGATCGGGTTCTGCCGAACGTGGCCCCATAGGCCTTCCAGTCGCCGTTTCTACGATTGATGAGGAGCGCGAGCCTGTATTCGGCGTGTTCCACGCGCCACCAGGCTCCGGGTCGCTTCAAGCGTAGTTGCGCGATGTAGCGGTGCGCGCTTTCGATCTCTCCGGAGCCGATCGGCAGACCATTGGCCAAGGCTTCGCGACAGTTCAGCTGATTTCGGCGCCCTATCAAATAGCGATGGCATCGGCGCACTGGAGCTTGGTCGTCGTCCACTTCCGCAGCTTCGAAATGACGAGCGAGCGCTTGCAGCGCCTTGTCGAGGCCCCCGGTTTTGAGCGCGTCCTTTTGCGCCTCCATCCAGGCCTTTTGCGCGGCGGGCTCGGGCGCAATCGCTTTCGCGGCGTCGCTCAAATACTCGCAAACATGATAGGAATCAATCAAGTAGCTGCCCTGGGCGCCCAACTGCTCCTCCACTTGGCCCACGATCCATGGCGCTCCGTTCCCGACCGCATGAACGCGGGAATTCGAGCCGAAGCCGGCCCGAACCGCGCATTCGAGAAGCTGTCGTCCAGCGGTTTCGACGCCGCCCTCGATCGCGCCCGCGTAAACCGGCGTTGTGCTCCCTTTGGCGTGCGCCAGGGAAATCTTGGCCTCTCGCCACGACAGCGTCTTGCCTTTGCGCTTGTCCTCATGGCGGGCGTCCGGCTCTACAAGGGGGACCATGCCGCCATCCGTTTGAGCGATGATATCCTTGTGCTTGCCTGGCGTTTCAGGAAAAACCGGGATCACCCGGCTCGCTTAAGATGTTCTTGGCGTGG
>JBAQGU010000103.1:0-3541 GCA_049287975.1 Roseiarcus sp. | reverse complement strand
GGGCATACGATCAACGCCCTCGCGTTGTCGGCGCTGTTCGCCGATCGCAAGGCTTACGAGATCGTCGAAGGCGGCCCGCGGCCGTATCGCGCCGGGGCCGGCGCGCAGGTCGGGCTGGCGGCGACCGCCTGGGCCGCCAACAGGGATTGATCTTGTCTACGCCGGTCCGACGGCGAAATCTTCGACCGATGTTCGATTCCCTCGGGTTCGCTTCGATTTTTCCCGCGCGCGACGAGAGCCCGATAGATTTTCGGCGCCTAGTCGCCACAATCCGCAGGTCTAATGACTGAGGTCCATCAAACACGGGCGCGCGCGATCGCCAAGTCGAGTGGCGTGTCCGCGCGGACTAGGCTAATGAGCGGGAATAGCTATACCCGTCGTTCGCCGCGGGGATCTTTCGGGCTCAACGAATGAAACTTGTCGTCTTAGAGGGAAGCGCGTCTCATCCGGCGCGAGGCGCGACGTGGAAAGCGGTCGGGGCGCTGGTCCTTCTGTGGGCTGCGGGCGGCGCCTTGGCTGGCTGCTCGATATTCGACGACTTCAATCCGTTCGGGGCCGAGAGGTACAAGGCCGTGATCGAGCCCGACGTGCCGGCGAGCAAGGTCTACGATCAGGGTCTGGCCAAACTGGCCAACGGAGCGCCTCAGGATGCGGCGAAGAAATTCACCGATCTGGGCAAACAATATCCGGGATCGGATTGGGCCCGCAAAGGCCTGATCATGACGACCTACGCGGAATATCAGGCCGGCGACTACACGAGCGCGGAGACGTCGGCCCAGCGCTACGTCAAGGAATATCCCAAGACGCCCGAGGCCGCCTACGCCCTCTACCTCGAGGCGAGCAGCTATTACGCCGAGATACCCGACATTTCGCGCGATCAGGATCGGTCGGCCAAAGCGTTGGAGGCGTTCAAGAAGGTCGTGCAGGATTATCCGAATTCGGAATATGTCAGCGACGCCAAATTCAAGATCCAGGTCACCTCGGATCAACTCGCCGGCAAGGAGATGTCGGTCGGCCGCTTCTATCTCAATCGCCGCAACTACACCGCCGCGATCAATCGTTTCCGCGCCGTCCTGAGCAACTACCAGACGACGCGGCATGCGGAGGAAGCGCTCTATCGCCTGACCGAGGCGTATATGGGCTTGGGCATCACCGACGAGGCGCAGACGGCGGCGGCTGTCCTGGGACACAACTTCCCCGATAGCCAATGGTACAAGGACGCCTACGCCCTGCTGAAGAGCGGCGGCCTCGAGCCACAGGAACACCAGGAATCCTGGATTTCCAAGCTGTACCATACCATCGTTCCGTCCTGACGAAGGCGGAGCCGGAACATGCTCGCCCGGCTTTCGATCCGCGACATCGTGCTGATCGATCAGTTGGATCTCGAATTTCCCCGCGGATTGACGATCCTGACCGGCGAGACCGGCGCGGGCAAATCGATCCTGCTCGACGCACTGTCGCTCGCGCTGGGCGCGCGGGGCGACGGCGCCCTGGTCCGGCACGGGCAGGCTCAGGGCGAGGTCACCGCGGTGTTCGAGCTGGCCGCCGGCCATCCCTCGCTGAAGGCTCTGGAGTCGCAGTCGATCGCCTGGGAGGGCGAACTGATCCTCCGGCGCGTGCAATTCGCGGACGGCCGGACCCGTGCTTTCGTCAACGATCAGAGCGTCAGCGCCCAGACCTTGCGCGCGCTCGCGGACGATCTGGTCGAGATTCACGGCCAGCACGACGAACGCGCGCTGCTGGATTCCGCGACCCACCGTTCGCTGGTCGACGCCTATGGCGGGCTGGGGTCGCTGGCCCAGGCGACGAGAGCGGCGTTCGCCATGCTGCGGGCGATCGAAGCGGACCTCGTTAGGGAGCGTGCGGAAGTCGCGAAGATGGAAGCGGCGGCCGATTTCGCGCGTCACGCCGCTGAGGAACTGACCCGCCTCGCGGTCCAGCCGAGGGAGGAAGATTCGCTCGCCGAGCGCCGTCAGCGGATGATGCAGGGCGAAAAAGTCGCCGCTGACATCCGCGACGCCCACGAGAGTCTAGCGGGCGATGCGGCGATCCTGCCGGTACTCTCCGCGATCTCGCGTCGCCTGCAACGTCGGATGCCACAGGCGCCGCAATTGATCGAACCCAGCGTCCAGGCTCTGGACGAGGCGATGGAGGCGCTCGAGGTCGCCACTCGGTCCGTCGAGGCGGCGCTCGCCGCCTGCGACTTCGATCCGCGTGAACTCGAGCGCTGTGAGACGCGGCTGTTCGCTCTCCGCGCGATGGCGCGCAAATATGCGGCGCCGGTCGAGGCTCTGCCCGCGCTCGCGCAGAAATACGCCGGCGAACTGGCCGACCTCGGGGCTGCTCACGCGCGTATGAGCGAACTGGAGCAAGCGTCGCGCTCCGCCGCCGACGCCTACAGCGCCGCCGCGGCCACGCTGTCGCGGGCGCGGCAGGCCAGCGCGCACAATCTGGAGCGGGCGGTCAACGCCGAACTGCCGCCGCTGAAACTGGAGCGCGCGAGCTTCAGCGCGCCCGTCGAGAGCGACGCCGAAATCGTCGCGGCCGACGGCTTCGACCGGGTCGAGTTCGTGGTGCAGACGAATCCGGGCTCGCGGCCGGGCCCGCTGATGAAAGTCGCCTCGGGCGGCGAATTGTCGCGCTTCCTGCTCGCGCTGAAAGTTTCGCTCGTCGAGCGCGACACCGCGCCGACACTCGTGTTCGACGAAATCGACACGGGCGTCGGCGGCGCGGTCGCGGATGCGATCGGGCAAAGGCTCGCGCGCCTCGCGGCCAAGGCGCAGGTGCTCGCGGTGACCCACGCGCCGCAGGTCGCCGCGCGTTCGCAGCGGCACTTCAAGATCACCAAGGACGATGTCGGCGCAGGCGAGCGGGTCGTCACGCGCGTGATCGACCTCGGCGCCCCCGAACGGCGCGAGGAAATCGCCCGCATGCTGGCGGGCGCCGAGATTACGCGCGAGGCGCGCGCGGCGGCGAAGAGCTTGATCGAAAAGGCGGGGTAGGTCGCCTGCTTCGGTCCAAAAGGCGGAATTATTTCCCTGTTGTCTCCTCGCAAACTACTGGATTCAGAGATGTTTTCGAGACGGATTTCGCGGAAGAGCAGCCATATTACAAAATTACTCTGCTATAAACCCAAAGCCCCAGACTCAAGCGCCCCTCGGCGGAGCGCCAAGGTCTCTTCGAGGTCTTGAGACGCAGGGGCGAGGGAAGCCATGCGTTGGTCCGCGTCGACGATGAGGCGACGACGATTCTCGACCGAGAAATCGACCCGAAGACGGCGCGAAAAATTCGGAAAAGTCTAGCCCTCGGATTGGACCCGATAGGACCCGACGACGCCGCCAAGCTTGCCCTTCTCGATGCGTGGCGTCAGCTCGGCATCACGGCCCAAGGGTGGAAAGCGGCCGTTCGCCTATTCTGCGTAATCCACGGGATCCTGAGCGCCGGTTCCAGACGATCGTGAGCACTCAGTCCACGCGATCCTGAGCAGCGTTTCCACGCGATCGTGAGCACGGATTCCACGGGATCGTGAGCAGCCTGTGGA
>JBAQGU010000102.1:0-5570 GCA_049287975.1 Roseiarcus sp. | reverse complement strand
GATGAAGTGCGGACGCGGCATCCGCACATGCCGTGGCGCGACATTCGGCATGTTGGCAATTTCTATCGGCGCCAGTACGACAATGTAGCGGAATCTCATGTGCGGCGAACGGTGCAGGAACATTTACCGCCTTTGCTCGCGGTCGTTCTGTCCGAAATTGCTATCCTCGACGCTGGCGCGTGATCTACGGTTACGCCCGCGTATCGACGGACGGCCAGCGCGTCGCGGCGCAAGTGAAGGAACTACGCGCCGCCGGAGCCGAGAAGGTTTTTCGCGAGACGGCGCGCGGCGCTCAAACCGACCGCGCGCAGCTCCGCGGGCGTCCATGCACGTCAGGTGGCGAATCGTCTCGCAGGCGGGCAAAGCGAGATCGCTCTTGGCCCCAAACGAGGAGGCGTGGCCCTGATTGGCCGTAATCCTTCGTCTCGGATTTTCGACATTCGACGCCCCTTCCCTGAGGCCGAGCGCACAATGTGCGTCCGATCCATTGTCATCACCAACACTTGATCACGCCTCGCAAAAGTAAATCAACTATGTTTATGGATTTAGTGTTTTAATGACCGATGCTGAGGCGGCTCTGCGCCTCGGCGGCGTCTGTCTAAAATCACGTTTGTGAGATTACAGATGCCCCAGGGGGTAAGAGATTACGGGTCGATGCGGGATGCGGTCGAAAGGAATGCCTAGAGAGCGAGGGCATCCGCACGTGCAGGCCTGCTTTTCGAGAATGGGGGCGCATCGATGGATCATCAAGGACAAATCTCCATCCATCCATGTGAATTGCCGCGATTTCGCCGCTTTTGTCTTAGAAGAACGCATCTGGGCATATGCGGGGGGTCATAAATGCTTTGCGCACGAATTCTTCTCTTGATCGGACTCGCGATTGTTGCGATCTCGACGGACAAGGCGGCTGCCGCCTCTCTGTTCGAGCTTCCGAACCCCTTTTCGCCACCGCCTGACAAAGCAAAGGCCGAGCTGCCGCCTGACGCCGATCCCTACTATTCGACTCCGGGAGGCTTCGACAAAGACGTCGACATGAGCCGGTCGACGCGCAGGGAAGTCGCTGATCCGACAAAGGAGCAGGCGGGCACGGTCACGATCAATACGCGGCAGCGCAAGCTGTTTCTTTCGTTGGGCGAGGGGCGCGCGATCGAATATCGCATCGCGGTCGGACGCCAGGGTTTCTCCTGGAAGGGCGTGGCCGAAGTCGGTCGAAAGGCGTTCTGGCCCGGATGGACGCCGCCCCCGGAAATGTTGGATCGTCGTCCAGAGCTGCCGGCGCACATGGACGGCAGCATGGAGAACCCGCTCGGAGCGCGCGCCCTCTATCTGTTTCAAGACAAAAAGGACACTCTGTTTCGCATCCACGGCACCAACGAGCCCGACTCGATTGGCAAAGCCGTTTCTTCCGGGTGCATCCGGATGCTCAACTCCGACGTGATGGATCTGTATCAGCGGGTCGCGAAGGGAACGCGCGTAGTGGTTCTTTGAGCGCGCGCGTCGAAGCAAAGGAGACGCGACCAAGCCAGCAAGTGCGACGCCGCGATGCCACAGTGAGGCCGAGGGCGCCAGCGCGGATCAGCCACCCAAACCCCGAAGGCGATTTATCGGGGCAGGCGAGCACCGACGCGAGATGTCGGGCATAGCTCGGGCGATTGCGGGGTTGGGCCCGTACAGGGCCGATACCCCTACCTATTGACACACGAAGCGGCGCATCTAAGAGTCGAAGCAAATCTACGTCCCAGGGAGGATGGAATGCGGCTCACACACGTCAGAATTGTGTCAACTCTGTCGTGCGCGGCGCTGGCTTTGATCACGGTCGCCGGGGCGCCCGCTCGCGCGGCGGCGGCCGACGGAGCCGTCCTCCCGGTGACGGAGTGCGCCGCGCTGGGGAAAGCCGATCTGACCCGGCAGGACGCCCAGATCACGTCGGCGGCGAAGGCCGCGCGCGACGGTCACGATTACTGCGACGTCAAGGGTTACATCAGTCCTGCGACCCAGTTCGAGGTGCTATTGCCGCTGGAAACCTGGCGCGGCGACTACCTGCAGCAGGGTTGCGGCGGGTTTTGCGGCCACGTCGAAGTGAATTTGCAGGACCCCTCGCGGACCAGCGGCTACCAGGCGCCCTACGCCCCGCTGGCGAACGGCGAGATGGTCGTCGCGGCGGATGACGAGGGCCACGAGACGGCCAGCAACGGCGAAGCGCTGTGGGGAAAGACCGACCTGCAATTACGGTTGGTGTTCGGGTACACGTCCGAGCACCAGCTCGCGCGCGCCGCCAAAGCCCTGATGCGCACTTTTTACGGGCGTGATCCGAGTTACAGCTACTTCAGCGGCGTCTCCGACGGCGGGCACGAAGCTCTCGTCCTGGCGCAGCGCTATCCCGAAGATTTCAACGGAATCATCGCCGGGGCGCCCGCCAACAACTGGGCGCCGCTTGGCGGCTTGTTCGAGTCATGGGCCGCCGCGATGAACCGTAACGCCGAAGGCAAGCAGATTCTGAACGCGGAGAAGCTCCCGGCGCTCCACGCCGCGGTGATGGCTGCCTGCGCGGATACGCACGGGGTGATCCAAGACCCCCGCGCGTGCACGTTCGATCCCGCGAGCCTCCGTTGCAAGGATGGCGCCGACCAACCCAACTGCCTGACCGATGAACAGGTCAAGATGGTCCGCGAGGAATATCGCGGACCCCATGACGCGCAGGGTCGCAACCTGTTCGACGGCGGAGAGCCATATGGCTCCGAGCTGGCTTGGGCGGTTTGGCTGGTGATGCCCGCCGCTGACGCCGCGGCGCCCGGAGACACCATTGCCGCGGCGTTAGGGATCAACTACCTGAACAACTTGGCGTTCTGGTCCAATCCGACCACCGACTACACCCTCGGCGCCGTGCCATTCACCGCCGAGATGCACCGGCGATTGCAGCAACTCGGCGGGATCTACAATGCCACCAATCCCGACCTGGAGTCGTTCAACGACCGTGGCGGGAAGATCATCATCTATCACAGCTGGCAGGACCAGGCG
This sequence comes from Roseiarcus sp., assembly GCA_049287975.1. Classification (GTDB taxonomy): domain Bacteria; phylum Pseudomonadota; class Alphaproteobacteria; order Rhizobiales; family Beijerinckiaceae; genus Roseiarcus. The sequence continues at coordinate 2,552 of JBAQGU010000102.1, read as the reverse complement.
ATCCCTCCGTTCGCGACTATCGACTACTACCGCGCCGTCGCCAATCAGATGGGCGGATACCAGGCTATCCAATCCTTCAGCCGTCTGTACATGATTCCTGGCCTCTATCACTGTCCGTGCGGGCAACCCGTCGACGGCGACCCCGCGACCACCGTGCAGCTGATGCCGCAACTTGTGAACTGGGTCGAGCACGGCCAAGCCCCCGCCGAGATCGTCCTGCCGATCACCGCGCAGACCACGGGCGACCACCTGACCGAACTGCGCGTCGCGCCTTTCGACCCCCTGCAGCCGGCGCCGCACAACAACGGGTTCAACAGCAATTACGATTACATCGGCGCGAGCAGTGATTACCAGAAGCGCAACGAACTTTGGTGCACATGGGACGGACCGCGCCTGACCTGCGCGCCCCGCAGCTGACCAATACCGGGTCTGCGGGCAGATCTAGATTCTTTGCAGGCCGAATAAGCGACCGGCGATCCGCCGCGAGACGTCGGACTAAAGTCCTCGCTTGATCGCATCGGCCGCAACGGCGAGCGGCAGGACGAGCGAGAGCGGCGCATCGTCCAGGCCGAGAGCGCCATAACTTTCGTACCAGCGCGCGGCGCGGTCGTTCTTGGCGTCGATCAGCAGCGCGACGCCGCCGATGTCCTCTGCCACGCGGATGCAGCGACCGGCAGCGCGCAGCAGGAGAGCGCCACCGAGGCCCCGGCCGTGAACCGTCTTGTCGACTGCGAGACGGCCGAGCCGAAACACTGGCACTTCGTAACGGGCGAGTCCCTTCTTCGCGAGCGCGGGCGTGCGGCTGTATTCCAGTGAAGCCGGGCTCAGCGTGTAGAAACCGAGAACGCGCGCCGGCGCGTCGGTGGGCGCGGCGACAAAGCATTTTGCGCCGCCGCTTTCGTGGTTCTGGCGGGCATAGCGTTGCAGGTAGAGGTTGAGACAGGAGTCGCCGCAGTCGAACGCCATGCGATCGTGCTGTTTGCCGATCGGCGCTTCGTTCCAGGCGATCCTCGTCAAGGCAGCGTGAAGCCGGCCCTTGCGGCGCGCACCAGGCGGTCAGGAGCCGCCGGCGGGTTTTCCAGCAGAGCGAGGACGCGCAGGGAATCGCGTTCCGAAAGCGTCAGCCGCTCCGCCTCGGCGATATCCGCCTCGGCTTGTGGCAGCACTTTGCCGAGAATGTAGCCGGTCAGATCCAGGCGCTTGAGGGAGGCGGCGCGCGTGAGCGTCGCCTTGTCCTCGGGGCGGAGCCGCAATTCGACGCGGCCATTGTCGGTCAGGGCGCGGGGCATGGGAATATCTCCTTCGTTCATTCCCGACACTATCGCATACGGAATGAATCCGTACAAGTATACACCCCCTCACGTCAGCCGTTGCAACAGCCCCATCAGCATCGCCCGCTCTTCCGCGTCGAGCCTCTCGAGCGTCTTCTCGGTGATCGCCTGGGCGATCGGGACCGCGCGGTCGTAGAGCGCGGCCCCCTCGCCGGTGAGGTCGACCAGCAGGCGGCGTGCGTCGGCGGGGTCGGCGCGGGCGGTGGTGCAGCCGCGGGCGGTCAACCGGTCGATGACGCCCTTGACTGTCGCCGCATCCATCGCGGTCAGACGGCCGAGATGGTTCTGCGAACAGGCGCCGCATTCCCGGAGTTTTGCGAGCGCCGCCCATTGCGTCGTCGTCAGGCCCTCGATCATCTCGGCGGCGAACAGCGTCGTATGGCGCTGCTGCGCCTGACGCAACACGAACCCGATCTGGTCGTCGAGGACATAGCCGAGGGGCGGACGCGGCATCATGCTCTCACAGCGCGAGATAGGCGTCGCGAACGTCGGGCCGCGCGTCGAACTCCGCCATCGTTCCTGCGAAACGGATGGCCCCCTTCTCGATGACATAGACCCGCTCGGCGACGAGGCGCGCGAAATTCAGGTTCTGTTCGCACACCAGCAGGCTCAAGCCCTCGCGCTTCATTTCGCGGATCGCCTCGATCATCAGTTCGACGATCCTCGGCGCGAGGCCCTCCGAAGGCTCATCCAACAGCAACAACGAGGGATTGCCGATCAACGTGCGAGCGATCGTCAGCATCTGCTGCTCGCCGCCCGACATCCGCGCTCCGAGCCGGCCGCGCAATTCGCGCAAGTTCGGAAAAATCGAGAACAGCCGATCGAGCGTCCAGGTCGGCGCGCCCGGGCGCGGCGGCCGGCGGCCGACGAGAAGGTTTTCCTCGGTCGTGAGATCCGTGAAGATGCGCCGGTCCTCGGGGACGTAGCCGAGACCGCGGCGGACGATTTCATGGGTCGGCAGTCCGGAGATATCCTCGCCGCCAAAAACGATCTTTCCGGCGCGATGGGGCACGAGACCGAGAATCGACCGCAACGTCGTCGACTTGCCCGCACCGTTGCGCCCGAGCAGCGCGACCACCTCGCCGGCGCCGACATCGAGCGCCAGGTCGAACAGAATTCGCGCCCGGCCGTATCTCGCCTCGAGCCCGGATACTTCGAGCGCGCTCACGAAGGCGCGTCCTGCAGCACGCCGGCGCCGAGGTAGACGGCCCGGACCTGCGC
>JBAQGU010000101.1:0-6989 GCA_049287975.1 Roseiarcus sp. | reverse complement strand
ATTGCGAAGCAATGACGGATGAGGGGTGTCGCAAAAACTGCCTCTTCCTTGGATACGTACCGAATGTATGTTGGTCCAACCGAGTTGATCCTCGCGACAAACTGTTCCATACATGCTGTATGAATGGAACGAAAGCGGCACAGACACTCGCCACGAAGCGGAAGCTCGAGCAGATTGCCCGCGAGCTGTTCGCCGAGCGCGGATTTGCAGGCGTCAGCTCGGAAGAGCTGGTCGCCCAGGCGGACGTCACCCGAGGCGCGTTGTACCATCACTACGACGGCAAAGAGGGCGTGTTCGAAGCTGTCGTCTATACGGTCATGCAGGAGGTGCATGCCAAGCTCGTGACGGAAATGGCCGCGCTTTCGGATCCGCTGCAGGCGCTCGAGCGCGGCATTGGCGAATTCCTCGAGGTCTGCTCGGAACCGAGCGTGCAGAGAATATTGCTCGTCGATGCGCCAGCGGTTCTTGGTTGGCCCAAGTGGCGCGAGATGGATGCGAGGTACGGATTGGGGCTGATCAAGCAGGCTCTGTCCGCAGCGATGAAAGCGGGGTTGATGGGTCGACAGGACGTCGACGTCCTCGCGCATCTTCTGTTGGGAGCTCTGACGGAGGCGGCGATGGTCGTCGCCCGATCGCACAGCCCGTCAAACTCGCGCAAGGCCGCCGAGCGGGCACTCGCGTCGATGATCCAATCCTGGAGGCTCGTGGACTGATGCAGCAGCGGGCGTTTGGACAAAAACGCGCGCGTTCGCTCATGAGTGCGGCAAAGTCCGGGCGCCGCTGTAGACGCGGTCGCCGACCGCGTTGGTTCCGCTTGGTGGAAATCCCCAAAATGAGGCGCTCTACGACTACCGCGCTCAACGAGCGCGGCTACATATTCGTGAGCGGCCGGGCTGCCGGAAACAGTTTCGCGGGAGCGGTCGACGCTCAGGAATCTTCTCGCTCCCTTGGCGGGGCAGGTCCAGCCGGCTTCGTCCGTCGACGACTCTCCACTCGCGTTCCGGCCATTTCTCGCCAAATTAATTTCTGGAGAGGCGCGGAACTCATTTCGGCGCGATTCCGTTACTGCGGTGCAGCAAGGTGCTGCATTGCAGCAACGGGAGAAATTCCATGGATGATCAGTTCAGCGACCAGGTCAACAGGACCGAGGACGCGGCGACCAGGGCTGCCCAGGCCTCGCGACGGACTATGGACGAAGGCGGAAAGGCGGCCAGCCAAATCGCGGAACATGCGGCGAGAGCTCATGAGCAGATAGCGCATCGCGCCGCTGACGCGGGAATGCGTGGCGCCGGCATCGTCAAAGCGACGATCGAGACCGGTATCGAGGCGGCGGTCCATAGCTTCGAGCGCGTCGCCGAACATTTCACCGCGGCGATGGGATTCGCCGGTCCGGAGGCGGAGAAGCTCGCGGCGCGCTCGAGGGAAAACCTCGACGCCATCTCGCAGGCAAATTCGGTGATGATAAAGGGCGCCGAGGACATGTCGCATCAATGGATGGTGATTGCCAAAGATGCGTTCGCCAGGAATTTCGATGCGATCGCCCGGGTCGGCGAGTGCCGAACCTTTCAGGATTTGGCCGCGATGCAGAGCGAGTTGTTGCGCGACAACATGAACCGCGCGATCGAAGGCGGTCGCAAGGCGGCGGAAATCTATGTGAAGACCAGCGCAGAGGCCGCCGAGCGGGTCAATGTGCAGAGAGCGGCGTGAGGCGCGCGCAATTGGCCGCGCGAGTTCGCCGCTTCAAGCTCGGCCCTCGCCGGGGCGCCGCGGCTCACAATCGAACGGTCCCCGCTTCGAGCGCGTCGAGCAAGGCGGCGTCGACGGGGCGATAGGCGCCGGCGCCGCGATCGTCGAAGAACACGGGCTCGGCCGTCCGCGCGGGGTCGAAGCCTTCGGCGACCAGTTGCGTCTTCTTCGGCTTGAACGTGCTCGTCATTTCGAGATCGGTGCGAAAACGCACGAACAATGGCCGGGCATAGGCGGGCAGACGCTCGGCGAGATGGGCGCGCAGGCCGTCCAGATCGAATGTCGCGGCATTCTCGACCACCAGGGCCGCCATGCCGGCCCGGCCGTCGTGGCCCGAGACCGCGACGCCGTAGACGATCGCTTCGCGCACGCCGGCGAATCCGTCGATCGTCTCGGCGACCTCGGTGGTGGAAACGTTCTCGCCTTTCCAACGATAGGTGTCGCCGATGCGGTCAACGAAATAATAGTAGCCGAGCACGTCGCGCTGGAGCAGATCGCCGGTGCGAAACCACGCGTCTCCCGGCTTGAATACGTCGCGCAGCACTTTCGCCTTTGTGGCCGAGGGATCGGCGTAGCCGTCGAAGCGCGCCGCCGGTAGCTTAGGATCATCGAGGATCTCGGCGATCAGTTCGCCCGCTTCGTCGGCGGCGCATTCGATGCAATGGCCCTGCCCATCGCGTTTTTGCGTATTCGTCTCGACGTCATAGGCGACGATCTTGATGGGAAAGCGCTTGGCCGCCCAGAACGGCATCCGCCCGACCGACCCGGGATGCGAGTCCAGATTGAACAGAGCTGTATTGCCTTCGGTCGCCCCATAGAATTCGATCACACGGGGAATGCCGAAGCGCTGTTGGAACGTGGCGAAGATGTCCGGCCGCAAGCCGTTGCCGAGGCAAAAGCGAATCTCATGCTCGCGATCCCCCCCGCTCGGCGGCGTGTTGACCAGAAAGCGGCACATCTCGCCGATATAGATGAACGTCGTACATTTTTGCGCGATGACGTCGCTCCAGAATGCGCTCGCCGAGAATCGCTCGCGGATCCAACAGGAGCCGCCGGCGGCCAGCACCATGCCCGGCGCCAGCAGGCCGCCATTGGTATGATACATCGGCAGGCAATTGTACATACGATCGCTGGCCCGCGCGCCGGCGGCGCCGGAAAACCCCAGCATTATGCGCAACACGCGGCCGTGGGTGATGCGCGCGGCTTTCGGCAAACCGGTCGTGCCCGAGGTATAGATGAACAACGCCGCGTCGCCGGTCGTCAGCGCGGGCCGTTCACCCGGACCGAGCGAGGCGTCCGGCAACGCTTCGACCTCGACGTCGATGCGTGGGTCACCGGTCGCCGCGACGCCATGGCAGTAGACGGCGAGGCCCGCCTCCAGCTGCGGCCGCGCGGTTGCGAAGGCCGGCATCAGCCGGGATTCGACGACCGCCGCCTTGGCCTTCACCGCCGAAATGCAATGCGCGAGCGATTGACCGGTCAGGTTGGTGTTGATCAGCGCGACGGCCGCCCCGGCGCGCGCGAAGCCGAGCCAGATCGCGAGATATTCGGGACGGTTCATCATCATCAGCGCGACGACGTCGCCTTTGCCGAGGCCCTTGCCCCGCGCCCAGCGCGCGTAGCGATTCGCTCGAGCGTCGAGCTGACGGTAGCTGAAGGATTCGCCGTCGCTGCCGAGCGCCGGCCGATCGCCGTGTCGCAGCGACCATTCCTCGAAATAATCGCCGAGGGTCTTGGTCGGCGCGGCGCCCACGACCCGCGTCCGGGCGACCCCGCTCAAAAGGCCCCGCGCGTAGGCGAGTTCGCTCTTCAATCGAGCCAGCATGACGGCGCCCCTCCCCCTTTGGCCTCAGCGAAAGGCCACCGATGTATGAACCGAATTAAGGAAACGACAAGATGACGGCGCCGCGCGCTCACTCGCCGCCCGATCGCGTCCGCATCAATAGATGGGATATCGCGCGCACAAGGCCCGCACTTCGTGACCCACGGCGGCGATCGCCTGGTCATCGCCGGGATTTTGCAACACGCGATCGATCCAGCCGGCGATGGCCTGGAACTCCGCGACAGCAAAGCCCCGTGTCGTGCCTGCGTTGCTGGAGAGGCGCAATCCCGAGGGCGCTTCGGGCGGCCGCGGGTCGAATGGGATCATGTTCTTGTTGACGGCCAGGCCTGCTTTTTCGAGCGCCTTGGCGGCGACATCACCAGTGATGTTTCTCGCGCGGAGATCGACCAGCATCAATCCCGTGTCGGTTCCGCCGGAAACGATTCGCAAGCCCCGCTGTCCGAGCGCGCCCGCGAGCGCGCGGGCGTTGTCGAGCACGGATTGATTGTAGCGCCTGAACTCCGGCCTCAGGGCTTCGCCGAGGCAGGCGGCCTTGCCGGCGACGCCGTGCATCAGCACGGAACCCTGCACGCCGGGGAAAATGCCGTAGTTGATCTTGTTGCTCAGTCTTTCCTCGTTCCAGAGCGCCATGCCGCCGCGCGCGCCGCGCAGCGACTTATAGGTCGTCGTCGTCACGACATGGGCGTGCGGAAACGGATTTGGATAGAGACCGGTGGCGACGAGCCCGGCGAAATGCGCCATGTCGACCATGAGATAAGCGCCGACTTCGTCGGCAATCGCCTTGAAGGCGGCAAAATCGATGGCGCGCGGATAGGCGGAACCGCCCGCGACGATCATTTGGGGCCGATGGCGTAGCGCGAGATCGCGGACCTCCTCGAGATCGATCCATTCGCTTCGCGGATTCACGCCATAGGTCACGATCTCATAGTCGCGGCCCGTCAGCGTGGCGGGATGACCGTGGCTGATATGCCCGCCCGCCGCGATGTTCATCGAAAGTATGGTATCGCCCAGTTTCAACAAACCGAGGAACACGCCAGCGTTGGCGTTGGAGCCGGAATGAGGTTGCACATTGGCGAAGCGGCAACCGAAAAGCTCGCGAGCGCGCCGCACGGCGAGCGCCTCGATCGCGTCCGCGAATTCCGCGCCGCCGTAATAGCGGCGATGAGGAAGGCCCTCGACCGTCTTGTTGGTCAGCACGGAGCCCTGGGCTTCCAACACCAGGCGGGAGACGATATTTTCCGACGCGATCAATTCGATCCCGTCGCGTTGCCGGCGCAACTCGCCGCCAATCGCCTCGCTGAGTTCAGGGTCCGACTCCAGACCTGCGGAAAAATAACCCTCGTGCAGATCGGGCATCATCGTCTCGCTTGTCATCTCGCCGCCGCGTCGAACAAATCCGACATTCCGGCCTGGCCGTTATGGGGACGCGATTTTCTTGCTCATGTAAACGGCCTCCCCGCCCATGTAGGGCTCACGCCGGTCGATCCGATAGCCCACCGACTGATAGAGCCGGATATTGCTTGCAAAGGCGGAATTGGTCGAAAGGCGAATCTCCGCAACGCCCCGGCCGCGAGCCTTCCGCTCGGCATGCGCCAGCAATCCGCGCCCGATCCCTTGGCCTCGGTGCGCCGGGGCCACCGCGATGTTTTCGATGAACAGATGATCGGGGTTTCGGATCAACTCGATCAAGGCGATCAGTTCGCCGTCAGCGTGGAGAAGATCGATCTCGTGGTCCCGGACAGCCCGATCATAGTCGGCGACCATCGGCACGGGTTCGCGTCCGATCACGGGAACCCACTTCGCATAGGCGGATCGGACCAGGGCTCGAACGATGTGCGCATCCTCCGGCCGGGCGCTCCTGATGTCCTCCGCGACGAATTTGAACATCGCAGACCCCCTCCGAGCAAGACTGGGAACTTTTTCGGCCGCGTCCGCCCCCGCAGCAGAACGTAAAGATCTGACAGCTGCGCTGCGATGTGTCGGGCGGCCTCGGAAGGAGGGCGACATGAGCGTTATTTCGGGCGAAAGCAAGTTCGGCCTCGACATCGGCGCGACGACCGGCGGCGTTCTGGTCTGGGACGTCTTCGCGTGTGGACGCCGAACGGCTGACGCGATAAGCGTCGCGGAGATAACGCGTCGGCGGTCAAGCGCTCGAGGAGAACCGCATGGGCGTCCCGGATCGCGACGAAAATGAAGGCCGCGGACGCGAGCCGCCGCCGGGACTCATCATACGCGCCCGTCGGCCTTCCGACGCAGAGAAGATCGCGGAACTGGTCAATCTGCCGGGTTACCGTTTCGGCACCAACCGGATTCCCTACCCTTCGCCGGAGGAAGTGCGCGGCTGGATCGAAAAGGCCCCTCTCGGCAATCTCGCTCTGGTCGCCGTCGTCGATGACCAGATCGTCGGCGACGGCGGCCTGCATAGGCGCAGCGGACGCCAGTTGCATGTGGCCGAAATCGGATTGGGGGTCCATGACGCCTGGACGGGAAAAGGCATCGGAACCGCGCTGTTGGCGGCGCTGGTCGAAGCGGCCGACCGCTGGCTCGGCATCTGGCGGTTGCAGCTCTTCGTTTACGTCGACAACGCGCCGGCGCTCCATCTCTACTGCCGGTTCGGCTTCGAAATGGAGGGAACCCACCGCGCCTTTGCGCTGCGAGACGGTCAATACGTCGACGCCCACGCAATGGACGCATCCGCCCTCCGAGCCTCCCCGCAGCGGACTGAGCCGCGGACTGATAGTGAGCAGATTCACTCGCCTCCCAGGCGCGGATGAGGACCGCACGGTACGGCAGATGGCGCGTCGCGGCGACGCGATCGAGCTGACTGTCCCGGAGTCCCAGGGGATCCCCGATTAGTTCACAATGCCTTCCTTGTCGCGGGGTCGAATAGCGCGGCGCGCCATAAGTTGATGGCGACGGAGATTCGTTCGCCCGGCCGGCTCACGTCGTGGGCCTGCAATTCGGCGACAACCGCCTGGCCCGCCAGCCGGAAGGTCGCGTAACTGCGCGACCCCGTGGGTTGGATGAGTTCGATTGTCGCCTCGACGCGCACGAGTCCCTCCGCCGGCGGCCCTGCGGCGACACGCTCGATATGCTCGGGCCGAAGCCCCAGAATGAGCTTCGCTCCATCGGCGGCCATCGGATCGCGCGCGCGCGGCAACGCCAGCTTCGGTGCGCCTTCGCCGAGATCGATGCAGGCGCCATCGGCCCCCCGCTCGAGCCGGCCGGTCAGGAAATTCATCTTTGGCGATCCGAGAAAGCCGGCGACAAACTGCGTCGCCGGGCGTTCGAAGAGGTCGAGCGGCGGGCCCTGTTGCTCGATCTGGCCCTCCCGCAGCAGCACGATGCGATCGGCCAGCGTCATCGCCTCGATCTGGTCGTGCGTGACATAGATCATGGT
>JBAQGU010000100.1:0-1903 GCA_049287975.1 Roseiarcus sp. | reverse complement strand
GGACGTGGACCTCTATGACCGGCCCGGCCGCTCGCATCCTTGCGATCTCCGCGCCGAGATTGCGGAAAAACGTCTGACCGGAGAGATTTACGCGCAGCGACATGCTGGCCCCTGTTCGTCAAGCGGTTCATATTCGGGGACGGTAGGAAGCCTAAGGCCACCCGCGGCGCTGGCCACCCGCGGCGCTTGCCGTTCATCGACCATCGGTCTATCATACCGACCGATGGTCGGTAATCCGCACCGTTCTCGACGCTCCGGATCTCGACGCGCTCGAGCGACTCAACGCTTTTGCGGCGAAAGGCCGTCAAGATAAGATCGAGAACATCGAGGCGGCCTGGGCGCTCTTCGAACCACTGTTCAGGCCCGAAAAACTCGTCCTCTTTCACCGCATCAGCGTGGCGACTCGCGCCCTCGTGTCGCCAGTCCTGATGAACATCGTCAGTCAGGGTGTCGCCGATGGGATATTCGACACCTTCGACCCCGCGGGCGTGGCGGACATGACCCTGCAACTCGGCGCGGCCACGCATAGCATCGTCAGCACGGCGCTCGGCGCTGGCGGTCCCGAGCAGATGGATGAGGCGATCCATGCGCTGGAGCGGCGTATAAGGCTGTATGAGATCGCGCTCGCCCGTATCCTTGGCTTGCCTGACGGAAGCATAAGGCTGTCCGAGCCAGGCTATATCCGTACGGTGATCATGGTGGGTCGAAACGGCCGGAACGGAACCCGGCGGCATAGCCCAGCCGCGGTTTGGATGACGTCTGGATCGAGGCTGTGGGAAGGCGCAGATCCAGCGACGGCGACCTCGCTTCGAGTGTTCCTCGCCGTTGACACCTCGGCCCATTCACACCGATCCCCGTCGCATTCGCCACGTCGGGAGTGCATGCGTCCAAACAATCCAGACCACTGTTGCGACGAGTAGGGTCATGGCTACTGGTTTCTCGTACGTCTCGATGTCGCCCAATAACGCAACGACTGCCTGCCCGAGCAAGTAGCCAACTATGCCGAGCGACGTCGCCCAAAGCAGTGCGCCGATAATGTTCAGAACTACGAATCGGGTTGCTGATATATCAGATAGCGCGATTGCGATGACGGCGGCCGAACTCATGCCAGGAATGAAACGAGCCCCGACAACTGCGAGCCCCTCCCAACGCTTCACCCAGCCGTTTATATGTTTCACGTTACGCGCCCAGTCTGCGCGCTTCTCCAGAATTTTCTCACCAGCGTATCGCGCGGCCAAGAACCACAGGCCTTGTGCAACCGCGTTTCCCAGAGCGCCGGCCAAGATGACCGGCGGCATCAACACGAGCCAACCCCGGTGCGCGGCAAAGCCCCCGAATAGCATGATAGGCATACCTTCGCCGAGGCTGCCAACCAGGAGCATGAGGTAACCATAGTGAGAGAACAGTTCTTCGTATCTCATCGGACACCTCCGGCCTTCTGAGCGAATTCGTCGACCGCCGCATCCCTCTCGAATACCTTAGTTCTTGCGGGGCGGAGCAGCAACCTCACAAATCTGAGCCGCGCGCTCGCCGCCTCCGCCGGCCTCGCCGACCGGGAATTGCTCGCTCGCGTCTCGCTGCCGATCCGCAACGGTTTCAACCCGCCGGTATCACATCAGGGTGGGACAACACCATCAGGTCCTGGGACGCATCGAGCGGCGCTCTAGCAGGCGAAGCTGTAGACGTTGCGGCCAATCACCCACGCCCCTCACCCCAGCCCTTGTATGGGGTCTTCTTTGTCAAGAGGAAAATGCATTCTCGTCGAGACGCCGTCAGTGAGAGTCCGATTCGAAAGTTCAAGAAGGATTGCAAAGCTTTCGTAGCATGAGCCGGATCGAAGCAAAATGGAGAAATGCCACAGCGGTTCGGTTCAGATTTTCCCAGTCCTTGGCGAGCCTGCGAC
>JBAQGU010000099.1:0-1756 GCA_049287975.1 Roseiarcus sp. | reverse complement strand
GGCCTCGCGTACCCCAAGACCTTCTCTGACGTTCTCGAGGTCGGCCGCGAATTGCATGCGCCGCGGCGAGGCCGTTTCGGCGTCGCCTGGAACGCTGGGCGCGGCATGCCGCTCGCTTCGAGTTTCGCCTTCCTGTTGGCGTGCTGCGGCGGAGCTGTGCTTCGTTTGCCGCGCGGTCGCTCCGATTGGTCGCTCGCAGACATCGATCCGCGCGAAATAGCCGTGGGCGTCGACAGCGATGCGGGACGAAATGCGCTCGAATATATGAAGGACCTGCTCGCGATCTCGCCGCCGGGCATCCTGGAGCTCGACTGGAACAGTTCACTCGAAATCTTCATGACGGGTCGGGCGGCGATGGCCTATTGTTGGTCCATGCGGGCGGCGCGCCTCGAGTACGACGTTCGCTCGCGCGTCAAACGAAGGGTGCGCTATCTTCCTCAGCCAGCGGGCCCGAAGGGTAGCAATGTGACGCCGCTCGGCGGCTTTGTGCTGGCTGTGCCTTCCAATCTCCCGGAACCGCGCGTCGAGGCCGCCTTCGAGGCGATCCGGTGGATGACCTCGTCCGAGTCGATTCAGACGCATATCAAGACCGGGTTTCCTGTGTTGCCCCGCTTCAGTATGAGCGCCGACCCGGAGATCGCCGCGGGTTCGCAGATCGTGTATGCGGTCAATGAGCTTGCCAGACGTGACTTGTTGCAGACCTGGCCGCGCGCCCCGATACCCCAGTACACTCGGATCGAGGGGGTGCTCGGAGAGGTAGTCCACGCGTGCCTGCGCGGCGAGAAGCCTTTGGCCGTCGCTCTATCCGACGCCCAAATCGCGATAGAGAGAATATTGAAGGAGAGCGCGCGTTCGAGGATTGCGAGTGTATGACTCGCGCTACGGGTCCAAATCTTACACTAATCCCGACCGGCAGCTGTCGACCCATTGCGGACGGTCGGTCAGTAGGCTTGGGGCCGCCTTCCGTTAGCTGTATCGGGATACTCTGGTCGCCTCGGCGATTCTGTGCTTGGACGTGGTCGGGTACAGTCGGCTCGCCGGCGCGGACGAGGATCGCATCTTTGCGCGGCTGCGGGTGCTACGCAGCGATTTGATTGATCCGACTATCGCCGTGCATCACGGACGCGTCGTCAAGCGCACGGGCGACGGCTCGATCGTCGAATTCCGCAGCGTGGTCGACGCAGTGCGCTGCGCGATCGAAGTTCAGAACGCCATGGTCGAACGCAATGCCGGCGTGCCCGAGGACCGCCGCATCGTGTTTCGCATCGGCATTCATCTGGGCGACGTGGTCGAGGAGAGCGACGGCGACCTAATGGGCGACGGCGTCAACATCGCCGCGCGATTGGAGGGCATCGCCGCGCCGGGCGCGATCTGTCTGTCCGACGCCTACCGCCAAGTGAAGGGGCGGCTCGATGGCGAAGTCCGCGCCGGCGGCCATGTCTGCGTCGGAAGTGAAGTCCGTGTCGGAGGTTAAGCCGCCCAAGCCGAAAAAGCATTCAGCGCCGCTGGCCTTGGTGATCACGGCCCTGCTTGTCGTGATCGCCGCCGGCGCGTGGTATTTCCTCGTCGCGAACCGGCCTTCGATCATAGCGACAAAGGCGATCGCGCGCTCGATCGTCGTGCTGCCTCTGAGAGTCCGATTCGAAAGTTCAAGAAGGATTGCAAAGCTTTCGTAGCATGAGCCGGATCGAAGCAAAATGGAGAAATGCCACAGCGGTTCGGTTCAGATTTTCCCAGTCCTTGGCGAGCCTGCGAC
>JBAQGU010000098.1:0-3444 GCA_049287975.1 Roseiarcus sp. | reverse complement strand
CCACGCTCGTCTACGTAGAGATGCCAGTAGGGGATAGATGGCTTGGGTCCGGGATCGCTCAAGGATGAACTCCGTAGGGATGGCTGGCGGCAAAGGGGTGAGCAAGGAAGGGCGCAAGTCCCGATCCATCGGCGCCGACGACGATCAGCAGGAAGCCTGCCCCGAGCGATAAATTTTTGAGGAAATCCCAAAACAGGCTTCGGCCTTTCCCGTCGGGATCGGACCAGAAGTCGCCCTGCGCCCAGAATCGTTTGAAAAGGACCGCTGTCGCCGCGCAATAGCCAGCAATGACGAAGGCCGAGGCGCGATCGGCGATGCCGGTCACGATGCCCAAGCTGCAGAAGATCTCGACACCCAATCCGACCAGGATCATCGCGACAGCTGTCGGACGGGAGCTGAACATCTGTTGCGCCTGCCGCACCGCATGATTGAAGCCCAGGACTTTATCGAGCGCACTGAATGGCAGGAACAGCAGGACCAGCCCAAAACGTACGACAAGCGCGACATAGCCGGCCGTCATATCCGGCTCTTGATGATGTCGGCGACGCGCAGCGCATTCGCAATAATTGTCAGGGTCGGGTTGACGGCGCCGATGGAAGGGAAGAAACTCGCATCCGTGATATAGAGATTGTCGATTTCGTGCGCCCGACAATCGAGGTTGAGCACGGAGGTCAACGGGTCCTCGCCAAAACGGCACGTGCCCGCCTGGTGCGCGGTGCCCGACAGCGGAATATCCTTGCCGAGATAAAGTGAGCGCTCCAGCAGGACCGCGGGCCAACCAATCCTCGTTAACACCTCCTCAAGCTTGTGCTTTAATCGCTTGAGCGCTTCCGGGTTGGTTTCGATCACGTCGAGATGGACCTTGCCATCCTTGTAATAAACGCGGTTGTCCGGATGCGGCAGGTCCTCGGACTGAAGCCAGAAATCCATGGAATGCCTCGCTATCTCCTCGAAGGGCATTTCGGGAAGCCAATCAAGCCAAGCGGGGAGCGCCTCACCCTTGATCTGATCCGCGTGACTCTTCGCACACATCTGGATCAGGCCCAGCGGATATTCCCAGTCGTCGCTGCCGAAGTAGAAGTCGCTGAGCGCCAGCGTCTTCTGGAAGACCGTATCGTTGGCATGCCGCATCACGGCCATTACTATGCTCATCTCGTGCCGCATGTAGTTGCGCCCGACTTGTCCGGAGCCGTTCGCCAGCCCATCCGGATGGCGCGGGTTCGCGGAGCGCAGCAGCAACAGGGCGGATGAGAGAGCTCCGCACGCGACCACAACCGTGTTGGCGCGATATGTCTCCTGCCGATCGGCGTGTTCGACATGCACGGCCTCGACACGGCGGCCGTTCCCGTCGATCCCGAGTTTGGAGACATATGCGCCGGTCAGCATCGTCACGTTGTCATACTTCGCCAACATCGGATCGATGCAGATCACCTGCGCATCTGCCTTTCCATTCAGGAGGCAAGGGAAACCGTCGAAGGCGCTGCATCGCATGCAAACGCTTGTCGGCGTGGCGAAGCCATCGTCCTTCTGGTCGAGAAGGATGCCTAGTGGGAGATGAAATGGCTTCAGACCAATGCCTTCTAGCCTTCGCGATAGTTCGGCGATCTCAGGTTCGTGCCGGACAGGGCCAAAAGGATAAGGTTTCCCGGCCGGCGGACCGTTGGGATCGGCGCCATGGACGCCATGAACGTGAAAAAGCGTCTCGGCGTCGTCATAATAGGCTGCAAATGCGTCATATTTGATCGGCCACGCGGGTGATATTCCGCCTGCATGGACGACTCGGTCGAAATCGCGCGCACGCAGGCGAAAGAGCGCCGCACCGTAGACCTTGCTATTGCCGCCGACCCAGTAATGAAGCGCCGGGCTGAAACTGCCGCCGCTTTTGCTGGTCCACGTCTCGTTCGCCTGATATTTGCCGTCGACAAAGACCGCCCTGGGGCTCCAATTTGCTTCTTCGCGGGGAAGGTATTCGCCACGTTCGAGGATCAGAATCTTCTTTCCGGTCGGCGCGAGCCGCTGCGCGAGCGACGCGCCGCCAGGGCCGCTACCGATTACGATCAGATCATAGTGGTCGCCCATTCGAAGCTCCTGATCACATCAACGGCTGTGGGGCGAGTCTGTTGCATCAGGGCGCAAAGATATGCGCGGGACCACTCGGAACTGTTTAGGGGTGGGAAGGTGGTGAAGCGATTGGCCAATCCATACGGCATCGACAGGCTCAGTCCAGGCGTCGATCGCCTCGACGAAGTCCTGCTGGCGGAGATCAACGGGACAACGTAGGATTCCGAGCGTTTCCTCGGCCATATCGAGCGATGGCCGCGAGATGTCGATGCCAATGTAGCGCCCGACGTTGGCACCATCTAGCGCCTCGGCTGTGGACGCGGCAGTGCCACAGGCGACGTCAAGAAACACGAACCGATCAGGCGCTTCCCTTGCGAGAACCTGGCGCAGGACTCCATAGACTTCATTGTGTGCCATATAGTTGTGGCTCACGACTTTCTGGTATGTCGCCAGCCCTTTAGCGAAGAGTTCCTGATCGGTCGCCATGAGCGCCTCCCTGGCAAAAAACGCTGTTTCAAATATCTTGCTGACCGCGAAAACTCCGTCGACTTAAACACGTGAGGTGCGCGCTTGTTGATCGGCGCTGGGACCATCGCTGTCGTGCTCGCGCTCTCCGCCGCGCGTCGTTATCAAAGCCGCATAAGCTCCATTCCGTCAAATCACACCCTGCCATACAGACCCCCCGCAACCGCGCTCGCCGCCGTTCGCTCCGGCGCTCGAAGTTTTAACCCACCGGCGTTAGTTTGATTTCGCTGGGGCTTTGGTGTTGAGTTCTGCGTAGGAAGCCCTGCCGCCGAGCCGCAGCCAATGGATCGACGTCCTCTAGGGTCCGGAACTTATAAAGATATTGGTACGCTTCGCTCAAGCGACAGCGATGCCCTCGATCTCGATCTTCCAGGCCGGATCGGCGAGGCCGCCGACGATCAGCGTGCTCGCCGGGTTCCGATCGCCCAGGACCTTACTGCGTCCCTCGCGAGCAGCGGCGACGTCGCCATGGTTCGGCAGGATCGTGGTGATCTTGACGAGATTGTCCAACGTCATGCCGGCAGCCTTCAGCTGCGCTTCGAGGTTTTGCCAAGCGAGGCGGGTCTGCTCGACTATGTCGTCGGGGATCGTACCATCCATCCTCAGGCCGACCTGCCCGCTAATATAGAGCGTGCGCGTGGGGCCTGAGACTTCGATCGCTTGTGTGTACGCGGCTAAGGGAAGGGGCGCATCGGGGGCGTTGAGATCACGGCGTTGCATCGGTCTCTCCTTGGTTGTTTGGCTCCAATCGTTTGGCAGCAAACTATAGCGCCCGTTCTTGCAGAGACAATATCGCGCGTGGAGAGAAGACGGCTGACGAGAGGGGCTGGGTGTGACTTGTCGGCGCGCTGATGGGGC
>JBAQGU010000097.1:0-1638 GCA_049287975.1 Roseiarcus sp. | reverse complement strand
GCGAGACGCAGCTCGTCGAAGTGCGTCCGGCGCGTCTTGCCGCTCCCGGGGACCCAGGCGCGGCGCTTCCCGAGCTTGAGGGCAGGATCGTTGTGATCGGTGGAAGCTTCACGGGCAGCGGCGACCGCTACAACACGCCGCTCGGCGTCATGCCCGGCTCGCTCATGATCATCAACGCCATCGAGGCCCTCACCGAGAACGGCACGCCGCGGGAGTTCTCGCCCCCTTTGCGCATCGCGATCAGCCTGCTCGTGATCGTCGTCGCCTCGTGTCTGACTTTGATCCTGCGCCCGATCGTCGCCGCGGCCGCCTTCAGCGCGTTCCTTCTCATGCTGATGTTTGCTTTCCTCAACAGCTTCCAGGCCGGCGCGGTATTGGATCTTGCGGTTCCGGCGGTCGGCGCTTTTGTGCATGATCTCTGGAATTCGACACTTACGATGGCGCGGGACATAAGACGGCTAAGGTGGCGATGGCTCCTGAAGCCGCCGCCCTCGAAGGAGGACGCAGCGGTGCGCCCGCCTCAGGAAGTCGCGAAGGAGGTCGAAGACGGATGAAGCGCTGGATTTTGGTCCTCGTCGCGGCCGCCCTGCGGTCGTCCGGCCCCGATGCGGCGGAGGCTCAGCACAAATCCCTGGAGATTGGCTATATCGAGAACTTCGACCGTGGCGCCGATGTCTATATCCTGAAGACCGGCGACACGCGCCGCGACGTGGCGGTGCTCGCTCCGGTCTTCGACGGCGACACGATCGAGGTCAAGGACCCCTCCGCCACGCTCACCCTGCGCGTGGTCGGAGAGGCCGGCTCCAGGGTGCTTTCGAAGGCGAACGCTGTCGCGACCATCACCGGGCGGATTCCGCAGAAGGGTTTCCTGTCCGGCGTCTACGCCTGGACGACCTCGGTGGTGCAGTTGTTCGATCGGGAACAGCGCGAGCAAATCTCAGCCTCGATCCGCGGCAACCTCGGGAACCTGACCGGGAGCCAGCTTTCCGCGCCCCTGCTGGCGCGGCCGCAAACCGTCCTTGCGGGCAAGCGGAAGCTTACCATCGGCTGGGTTTCGCCGCTCATTGTGGACATCCGGGTCCTCGACGGAGATGGCGGGCTGGTTGCGAGCGGACGCGGGTCCGGAACGCTGTGGGCCACTCCGGAAGCCGACTGGAAGCCGGGCGCGTACACGATTGAGATCGCGGCCTCCGGCGAGACCCTGCGCCAGAGCGTGCAATTCGTTCCACCCGACAAGGGCCCGACCCTTCCAGCCGAGTTCGCCGATCCGGCAGCCCCCGAGCCCTTGCGCGCGGTTGCGATCGGCGCGTGGTACGCGGCGGAAGATCCGGCTTATCTGCTCGAGGCGCTTCAGCATGTGGCGCCAGAAGCGGGTTCGTCACGGCCTGCAGGGCTGCTCGCTCAAGCTTTCACCGAAGGCAAGCGCCCCTCGCCTCAGCCGCCGGGCAAGCGGAGCGAGGGGGCGGGTAGCCGCGATCTCGGCGCTTTGACGTCGCCATCGACTCGCTGACGGGAAATCTGGCCGGCATGGCCCCTTGCTTGATATGCACCTCTGTACCTGATGCATAGACGCGCCGGCCAATGCCGCGCCTTGCGCGAAGAGCCCTTCTCGGCGGCGGCTATCTCGGATATCAGGAC
>JBAQGU010000096.1:0-3727 GCA_049287975.1 Roseiarcus sp. | reverse complement strand
CGGCGCTGACCTGAGCCCCAGGCAGCCCGCCCTACGGAGATCGCACAAATTCACCGCGCTCACTGAATTTTACAAGAGCTCGCAGGATCACGATACCTGCACCGGCCACTTCCCGCTGCGGCTCCTTGAGTACGCCCACACGCCTTACATTCGAAACCGCCAGAACGAACCACAACTACGTCGAAGTGACCTACGAGCTGGACGCGAAGCGCTTCTATGACGTCCAGCGCATCGTGCGCATCATTTTTGGCTCGCAAAGCTGAGGGCCCCGGTGCGTATTCCCTTTCGCGGGCCGCCGTAGGCCGCGCCGCAGACATCCAATTTGGCGCAGCACCCGCTTCGCTTAGCCGGCCGACGGCCTCGCGCGGGGCGGGTTACCGTCACAGTATGCCGATGCTGACGCCGATCGGCCGAAATCGTTATGACGGAAGCCGGAAATTCCCGGCCACGAAACCTCAGAGATGATATTAGTCTGGCGACGGCCAATTCCGCGTGAAAGACTGCCCGGGAAGGCCGAGCCTCTCGCCCGGTTCTCGAGACCAAGCCCGCGCGACCGCGCTATCGCCTACGAGAAGGCGTAGACCATTCCCGCTTCAAAAAAATGCCGCGAAGACATGCGAGCGGTAAGCATCGCCAACTCCCAACAAGGAGCACTGTCATGCCCGACATGTTCGTCGCATCGCTGCCGGGGCAGCGTGTGCAATTTCTAGATGTGTCACCGATGATTTCGGCGCTTCGCTTCCAGCCGACGGACTTCGAATACGCGCATGGTTGGCTGCGACATGTCCCTAGTCGTCACGTCTTTCGATTTGATCGGAAGGGGAAGGTCACGATCGAAGCGCAATGCGGGTGCGCGGGCTTGACCGTTCGCCAGGAGCAGGCCGATGACCTGTTTGCGACGTTCAACGCTTGGCGCGAAAACTATTGGCGTCCGCTCGAAACGGATCGAGAGTTCGCTTCGCATTTTCGTAAGCCCAATTCTTGGGTCAGGTTGCTCCGAGATATTCGCATGGCGTGGAGGCGGTTCCGCAGTGCTGAGCCGGTCACGGTCGCCCTAGGCTCATTCTCGACCGTTCGAACGGATTAGGATGATCTAGACAAATAACATGTCGCGCTGTGATTCACGTCTTCCTGAAGGGAGCGACGATGAATCTGGATCTCGCTGACGGACGCGAAGTTTCCGAAGATCGCGCCGCGCACTCCGACCAAACGCGAGGCGCCGCGCGGTTGACCGTCTATTGTTGATCGCTGAAGAGCGAGCATTTATGCAACCCGAGCAAACCAAGACATAATATGCTCGCCCCATGGCCTCGCGTCATCGAACAGCCGCAGTGCAGTAAAGCGGTCATTGGGGCTTTGTCCCATCATCGAAGCAGTCCTCGAGAATTCAACGGGATCGCAAACAATCGCTGGACGCGTCTCGCTCTTCGAGAGCATTGCCTCGCGAGGGCCATCCTTACGAGTTCGACCGCAACGGCTTTCAGGGTGGCCTGCAATGGTGTCGCCGTGGGACCAGCGGGATTGCAAGAGATGAAGTAGGAGGCCAAGCACGAAGACGCGAAGCCGGCGATGAAGGTTGAGGAGAAGAGTTGGGGACAAACGGGAGTATGTCCCTCGCTCATGCACATGCCGATCGACACGTTCCCCGCCGACAATCTGATCGCCCCGGCGGTGCTGTATAATTTCGCGGACAAGAACCTGAAGCCTGGCGAACTCATCACGCTCGACATGGTGAAAGCCTACGAGCAGGAGAAGGGCGTTCAGGTCGGGAAAGGTGAGATCGCGCTCATCAACTTCGGCTGGATGCAGCGCCACTGGCGCACCGACGCCCAAAGCGTCTGGTTCGTCAAGAACGCGCCCGGCACCCGCGAGGACGCGATCGTCTATTTCAAAGAGCGCGGTATCCGCGCCATCGGTTGCGACACGGTCGCCTGCGACATGGCCGTCATTGATGGCGTCGGTCAGGAGACGACCGGACTCACGACGCATTGGCTGCCCAACGGCATCCTGATCATTGAGATGTTGACCAATCTCGACAAGCTCTCGCTACGCAGTCTGTTCGCCGCAACGCCCCTGAAGATCAAGGAAGGCTCAGGTTCCCCGATCCGTCCTCTGGCTTTTTGCGAAAATTGAGTTCTTCATGAGCACCCCGTTGAAGCCCGCGGACGCAACGTCGTCCGAAATCCCTGTCGGCCGCAATCGCCTCGAAGGCAAGGTCGTCCTCGTTTTCGGCGCGAGCAGCGTCGGTGAAGGCTGGGCAAGCGCAAGGCGACCTCCGTCGCTTATGCGCGGGGAGGCGCGACGGTGATCGCGGTCGACAGGGAAAAGTCCGCGGCCGATGCGACGGCCTCGATCGTTGATGCGCTCGGCGGACGGGCGCGAAGGCTGGAGGCGGACGCCACCGATTCGGTCACAGCCGGCCCACTGCGATCCAGGAGAACGCCTTCCAACTGCTCGAGATCGACCCCACGCGTGTCCAGTAGTTGAAAACCGCCGAAGCCGAAAATCGCCTTTGAATCAATAGATTATTCAATCGAAAAGTGAAAACTTCAGGCTAGATAATCATGCAACGCGCAGTGAGTATTGGTGCTGATTGCTTTCCGTGGAGAAAACAATGCGCTTACCGACTTTTTTTCCTATATATACAAGTGTAAAGCTGACTGTTTCCTTAAACTGACTCTAACAAAACACCGCGAAATTTATCGATCCAACCGTTAACAAAATGGTTCGTCTCGCTGAACGCTGCTCATGTATGCGTTCGCGGCTTCGCCCGCGTCGTGGGCGCAGCGGCGGCGGGGTTCTCGGGCCAGAAATGTTTGGGGTAGCGGCCCCGCAGGTCCGAGCGCACGGCCAACCAGGATCCGTTCCAGAAGCCGGGCAAGTCGCGCGTGATCTGGATTGGCCGATGCGCGGGCGAGAGCAGATGCAGCGTCAGCGGCACCCGCCCGCCGGCGAGCGCGGGATGGGTCGAAAGGCCGAACAGCTCCTGCACGCGTAGCGCGATGCTAGGGCCGCCCTCGGCTTCGTAGTCGACTGCCGCCGCTGTGCCGGTCGGGGCCACGAAATGCGTGGGCGCGTCGCTATCGAGCCGCCGAATGAGCGCAGGGTCGAGTTGTGAATGCAGCGCCCGAGCGAGGTCGTCCGCGCCGACGTCGGCAAGGCTCGTCTTGCCCAGGAGAAACGGCGCGAGCCAATCCGGCGAGGCGGCGAGCGTTTTGTCGGAAAGGTCGGGCCACGCGCCTTCCTCGGCGCGGCGCAGAAACAGAACCCGGTCGCGCCATTGTTTCAGACCCTTGGTCCACGGCAGCCGCGCCACGCCCAGGCTCAGCACGCCGGTCGCCAGGGCCAGCGCGCTCTCTTCGTCGGCGGGAACGCTCGAAGTCTGTTCGGCGAGAATCAGCGCGCCGAGCCGAAGGCGACGTCGCGCGCGCAACGCGGCGGCGTCGCGATCGAAGGTCAGCTCTTCCGCCGTCGCGATCGAGGGGGCGGCGACCGCGTCGATTTCCCCGCGCGTCAGCGGCGCGGCGGTGAGAATGCGCGCCGACGCCGCGCGGCCGACGATTTCGCCGATCGCGATGAACCGCTCGCCAGCCAGCGCATCATGCGGTTCCACCGCCGCCGCGCGCCCGTTGGCCATCAGGAACTCGCCGGGTTTGCCGCGCGCCATCGCGATGCGATCGGGGAACACGGACGCGAGCAAGGCGCCCGGCGTCGCTTGGGCTTGGTT
>JBAQGU010000095.1:0-6639 GCA_049287975.1 Roseiarcus sp. | reverse complement strand
GCTCGATGTCGCCAACAACGACAAGTTGCCGATGGAAGAGCGATTCGACGCCCGCATCAAGCTCGCCGCGCTACCGCGCAACGGGGCCGTCACGCGCGTGCGCAACCGATGCGAGGTGACGGGGCGTCCGCGCGGTTATTATCGCAAGATGAAGATGAGCCGCATCGCGCTCCGAGAGTTGGGCAACAAAGGCCTGATTCCGGGCCTCGTGAAGTCGAGTTGGTGAGAGGGCGGCGATCATGGCAGTGAACGATCCTTTGGGCGACATGCTCACCCGCATCCGCAACGCGCAAATGCGCAAGCGCGGCAAGGTTTCCACGCCCGGCTCTTCGTTGCGTCAAAAGGTGCTCGACGTTCTGCAGGCCGAAGGTTATATCCGCGGCTATTCGACCACCGACTACGGCAACGGCCGGACCGAGTTCGAAATCGAACTCAAATATTTCGACAACGAGCCGGTCATTCGCAAGATCGACCGCGTGTCGAAGCCGGGCCGACGCGTTTACGTCGCCGTCGACGGCATGCCGCGCGTCGCCAACGGCCTCGGCGTGTCGATCCTCTCGACGCCCAAGGGCGTGATGGCGGACCACTCGGCGCGCGAGCAACACGTCGGCGGCGAGGTCCTCTGCACTGTGTTCTAAGGCCGGGAGGCCTGAACGCTCCAACTCTGGAAATTTTAGCCATGTCTCGTATCGGCAAGAAGCCCGTCCCCATTCCCGCCGGCGTAACCGCCAAGCTGGAAGGTCAATCGATCGCCGTCAAAGGGGCGAAGGGCGAGTTGCATTTCACGGCGTCCGACGACGTAAAGCTCGAGATCGAGGGCAATCTCGTCAAAGTGCAGCCGCGGAGCGCGGAGAAGCGTGCGCAAGCGATGTGGGGCACGGCGCGGGCGCGCATCCAGAATCTCGTCGTCGGCGTGACCAAGGGCTTCGAGAAGAAGCTCGAGATCAGCGGCGTCGGTTACAAGGCGGCGATCGCGGGAAAGAATCTGCAATTGTCCCTGGGGTTCAGTCACGACGTGCTGTATCCGATACCCCAAGGCGTCACGATCACGACGCCGAAGCCGACTGAAATCACGGTCGCGGGCATCGACAAGCGTCAGGTGGGTCAGATCGCGGCGGAAATCCGGGGGTTCCGCCGGCCGGAACCCTATAAGGGGAAGGGCGTGAAATACGTCGACGAATTCATCTTCCGCAAGCAGGGCAAGAAGAAGTAAGGGACGCAGATGGCCAAGTCCAACAATTCCACGGCTCGACGCAAGGCGCGAATCCGCCGAGCGATCGCCGCCAATGCCGGCGGTCGTGCGCGGCTGAGCGTGTTTCGCTCGTCCGAACAAATCTATGCGCAGGTCATCGACGATTCGAAGGGGGTCACCTTGGCCGCCGCGTCGTCGCTGGAAAAGGCGTTGCGCGAGGCGCTGAAGTCCGGCGCGAATGTCGAAGCGGCGCGGCGCGTCGGCAAGGAGATCGCCGAGCGCGCCAAAAAGGCGGGCATCGAGAAAGTTGTATTCGACCGCGGCGCCTACATGTACCACGGGCGCGTCAAGGCGCTCGCCGAGGGCGCTCGCGAGGGCGGCCTCGACTTCTGAATTCTGCAATCCTCGAGCGAGCGGCGTCCGAGAGCGCCGCACAAGTGACGGAACGAAAAAATGGCGCGTGAAGGAGAAGGCGGCCGCGGCCGCGACCATGGCCGAGAGGACCGTGACAGCGAATTCGTCGATCGCCTCGTCCACATCAATCGTGTGGCGAAGGTCGTGAAGGGCGGGCGCCGCTTCGGTTTCGCGGCGCTCGTCGTCGTCGGCGATCAGAAGGGCCGCGTCGGGTTCGGCCACGGCAAGGCGCGCGAGGTGCCCGAGGCGATTCGCAAGGCGACCGAAGCGGCGAAGCGCGGGATCGTTCGGGTTCCGCTGCGCGAGGGCCGCACCCTGCATCACGACGTCAACGGCCGTCACGGCGCGGGGCGCGTCGTTCTGCGGTCGGCGCCCGCCGGCACGGGCATCATCGCGGGCGGTCCGATGCGCGCCGTGTTCGAATCGCTGGGCGTCCATGACGTGGTGGCCAAGAGCCAAGGCTCGTCCAATCCCTACAACATGGTGCGGGCGACCTTCGACGCGCTCGCGCGCGAGGATAGTCCGCGAGCGGTCGCGCAGCGACGTAGCCTGAAGGTGTCGACGTTGCAGTCGCGTCGCCAGGGCGTCGAAGCCGACGCCCAGGATTCGTGAGCGAGATGTCCGACATGAACACGCATTCCACCCTCACCGTCGAGCAGACCGGCAGCCCGATCGGGCGGCCCCGAGATCAGCGCGCCACGCTGAAGGGCCTCGGCCTCGACAAGATCGGAAGACGCGCGCGCGTCGAAGATACGCCCGCCGTTCGCGGCATGATCGCCAAGGTCGCCCATCTCGTGCGCGTCGTCGACGCGAAGTAGAGGATGATCTCGCCATGAAACTCAACGAAATCAAAGACAAGGACGGGGCCACGAAGGCGCGGATTCGCGTCGGTCGCGGCATCGGTTCGGGCAAGGGCAAGCAGGCCGGACGCGGCGGCAAGGGCCAGACGGCGCGTTCGGGCGTGCGCATCAAAGGCTTCGAGGGCGGCCAGATGCCGCTGCATCGGCGTCTGCCCAAGCGCGGCTTCACCCCGCCTTCGCCCCGCGATCTCAACGAGGTCAATCTGGGCCGCATTCAGGCCGCGATCGACGCGGGCAAGTTGGATGCGACCCGGCCGATCGACGTTGCGGCGCTGATCGAGGCGGGCGTCGTCGGGCGCCCGCGCGACGGCGTCAAGATCCTGGGCAACGGCGAACTGAAGGCAAAGGCCGATTTCGAGGTTTATGGGGCCTCCAAAAGCGCCATCGAGGCGATCGAGAAGGCCGGCGGAAGCGTCAAGACTCTGGCGGCTCCAGCCGCCGCTCCAGCGACCGAATAGCTGCGCCCGCCCGTCGGGGTTGGCGTTCCGCCTCGGTCGAACCATATGACTTGAACGGCGTGCGCGAGGCCGCCGTTCAAATCGCGTCTAGGCTCCGTGCGGCGCACCGTCGCCGGACGGGCGTTCGCAGAAGCGCTGATCCAGCGCGCATGAATGAGCGGAGCGCATATCGATGGCATCGGCGGCCGAACAGCTCGCAGCGAACATCAACTGGTCCGCCTTCTCGAAGGCGGAGGAACTCAAGAAGCGCATCTGGTTCACGCTCGGCGCGCTCGTCGTCTTTCGGCTGGGCACCTACATTCCTTTGCCCGGCATAGACTCGGCGGCGTTCGAGGCGGCGTTCAATGGCCAGAAGCAGGGCGTGCTGGACATGTTCAACATGTTCTCCGGCGGAGCCGTGCAGCGCATGGCGGTGTTCGCTCTGAACATCATGCCATATATTTCAGCCTCGATCATTATTCAGCTCCTCAGCTCGGTCATTCCGCAGCTCGAGGCGATCAAGAAGGAAGGCGAGCAGGGCCGGAAGGTTCTCAACCAATACACGCGCTATCTCACCGTGGTGCTGGCGGTCTTCCAGGCCTACGGCATCGCGATCGGTCTGGAAGGACGGCCGGGAATCGTGAGCGAACCGGGACTGTTGTTCCGAATATCGACCATTCTCACGCTGACAGGCGGCACGATGTTCCTGGTCTGGCTCGGCGAGCAGATCACCTCGCGCGGGGTCGGCAACGGGTCGTCGCTGATCATTTTCGCCGGCATCGTCGCGCGTCTGCCGCAGGCGATTTTCCAGTTGTTCGAGTTGGGCCGCCAGGGCTCCATCTCCACGGGCCTCGTGTTCGCGGTCATGGTGATGGTCGTGGTCGTCGTCGCTTTCATCGTGTTCATGGAGCGCGCACAGCGCCGGGTGCCGATCACCTATCCCCGCCGCCAGGTCGGCAACAAGATGTACGAGGGGCAGAGTTCCTTCCTGCCGCTGAAGCTGAACACAGCCGGCGTGATTCCGCCGATTTTCGCGTCCTCGTTGCTGCTGCTGCCGACGACCGCAGCCAATTTCGCGCAGGGCTCCGCCAGTTCGGGCATTTTGTCGACAATCTCGACTCTGCTCGGACGCGGCAGTCCGCTCTACATCATGCTCTACATCGGATTGATCGTGTTCTTCGCGTTCTTTTATACAGCCACCGTCTTCAATCCCGTCGACACCGCCGACAATCTGAAGAAACACGGCGGCTTCGTGCCGGGCGTCCGGCCCGGCGAACGCACCGCGCAATACATAGACCAAATTCTGACTCGCATCACGGTGCTCGGTGCGCTCTATCTTTCACTGATTTGCCTGCTGCCGGAGCTGCTCATCTCCTACGCGTCGTTGCCGTTCTATTTCGGGGGCACGTCGCTGTTGATCGTCGTCAATGTCACCATGGACACGGTGGCGCAGATACATGGGCATTTGCAGGCCCATCAATACGAGGGCCTCATCAGGAAGGCCAAGCTCAGGGGGAGAAAGAGATGAGGCTGATACTGCTCGGGCCGCCCGGCGCCGGAAAGGGCACGCAGGCGACGCGGCTGGTGGAGAAGTACAGTATCCCTCAACTCTCGACCGGCGATATGCTGCGCGCGGCGGTCGAGGCGCGAACGCCGATCGGCCTGCAGGCCAAGGCGCTGATGGAATCGGGCGCGCTGGTCCCCGACGACGTCGTCGTCGGGATCATCAAGGACCGCATCAGTGAACCCGATGCGAAAGGCGGTTTCATTCTCGATGGCTTCCCGCGCACGGTCGCCCAGGCCGAGGCGCTCGACGCGATGCTGGAGCGTAACGGCCTCAAACTCGACGCGGCGATCGAACTGAAGGTCGACCCCGAAAAGCTCGTCTCGCGTATCGTCAATCGCGCAGCGGAAGCAACGGCCGCTGGGCATCCGGTTCGCAAGGACGACGATCCTGAAGTCTTCAAGACGCGCTTGGCGGCCTATTTCCGCGACACCACCGCGGTGACGCCGTATTACCGCGCCAAGGGCCTCCTGCATGAAGTGGACGGCATGTCGGGCATCGCTGAGGTAGCGCGCGCCATCGACGACGTTTTGGCTCCCGTAGCCTGATCTCGAGCGCGCCCGCCATGGCCGAAGAGCCCGAAGCGCGGATCGAACGGCGCGGTCGCGCAGGGTTCATAGTTCTCAATCGTCCACGCGCGCTCAACGCGCTGACCTTGGCGATGGTTCGCGCGATCTCGCACGCGCTAGACGATTTCGAACGTGACCCGGCCATTGCGCGCGTCGTCGTCGCCGCCAGTGGTCGCGCGTTTTGCGCCGGGGGCGACATCCGCAAGCTCTACGAGCAGGGTCGAGCCGGCGACCATGCGGCGCAACTGACCTTCTGGCGCGAGGAATATATCCTCGACCAACGCATCAAGCGGTTTTCGAAGCCTTATGTCGCATTGATCGATGGGCTCGTCATGGGCGGCGGAGTCGGGCTCGGGATGCACGCTTCGCATCGCGTGGCGAGCGAGCGATGCGTATTCGCGATGCCGGAGGTCGGCATCGGTTTCTTCCCCGATGTCGGGGCGACCTGGTTATTGCCAAGGCTTCCCCATCGGATCGGTGCCTTTCTGGCGGTGACGGGCCTCCGCGCCGAAGCGGGCGACGTCGCCGCGTTGGGGCTCGCCACCGCCTTCGCGCCGAGCGGCTCGTTCCAAGCGCTGGCGCGGGCTCTGGAGGGCGAAAGCTCGCTGGAGGAGATACTTCCCCGCTTCGGCGCGCAGGCTCCGCCCTCGCCTCTGATGACCGAGGCCCCGGCGATCGCGTCCGCTTTGGCGCGGTTCGACTTGGCCGCCATCCGCGCCTCGCTCGCAGACCAAGCCGGGAAGGGGTCGAAATTCGCGGAGAGCGCGCTCGCGGCTTTGGGGCAGAAGTCGCCGACGAGCCAGGCGATCGCGTTGCGACAGATGACGCTCGGCGCCGATCTGAGCTTCGAGGCGGCAATGGGACTCGAATATCGGATCGTTTCGCGCATCTGTCGCGGACATGACTTTTACGAGGGCGTCAGAGCGACTATCATCGATAAGGACAATCGGCCTGAGTGGCGACCGGGTCCCGACGAGCCGCTTCCGGCGGAAGCGATCGACGCCTATTTCGCGCCGCTGGGCGCGGACGAACTGACGTTTGCGAGACAACCGCCGTGAAACATGTCATGCGGCAGAGCCGCGACGGGATCACGCAGATTCTCGACATTTCGCCGCGCGCCGATGACGCAGGGTGGGCGCCGCCGGGATGGACCGTTCTCCTCGTCTGGTGGATGCGCACGCTCGCTTGGGTCTGGGTCGCCAAGGGGCTGTTCAACTGGTCGATCGTGCTCGGCGTCAATCCGAACTTCCCCAATTTCTCGATGCTGCCGCAACCGCTGCAGGCGACGATCGTCTTCTTCGCCGCGGTCGACCTTCTCGCGGCGGTGGGCCTATGGCTGGCTGCGCCCTGGGGCGGCGTGCTGTGGCTGCTCTGCGCGGCGATCGAAGCGATTTCCCCGGTTCTGGGCGCGCGCGGCGCGTTCGTCGGCGTCGTCGCCGTCGCCCTCAATATCGTGCTCGTCTGCATCTATTTCGGCCTCAGCTGGGGCGCAAAGCACGAACGCGACTGAGCCCCACAGCGGGCTCGGCGATTCCGCCGGTCGATCCCGGAGGCTTTCGCGTCGCGCGAGAACGCCGGGTGCGGACCTCGAGGTCGCTTGGTT
>JBAQGU010000094.1:0-3397 GCA_049287975.1 Roseiarcus sp. | reverse complement strand
CCCGACATCGACGATCCGCCGCGTGGGCGGCCCCGCCGCCGCTGCGAGCAAGACGGCGTCGGCTCCGACGCGATGCCCCGAGCGCATTTGCCTCAGCCGCAGTCGGCCGCCGAGAATTTCGTCGAGGCTCGTCTCAGGCGTCACGCAATTCGCCGGCGAGGCCGGCCTCGCCGAGCAGCCGGCGCGCGCGATCCACCTCGTCCGAATCCACCAGAATTCGTCTGGGCAAAAAGCCCAGCGATCCCTCGACCGCGCTCATGTGCTGATCGGCGACGAAGAACGAGATTTGGTCCTGGCGAAGCAGCGCCTCGATCAGCGAGATCACCACGAGATCGTTGGTTCGGACGAGTTCCACCAAGAGCCGAATTCCCCGAGAGCGCGCCGGACTTGCCGACGCTGCGCGCGGACTTTATGGTCGCCCCTGCTGGCTATGGCAAGGGAACCGCCTGTGGGTATCGTCATTCCACTCGAGGAAAAATCGTCCGAACGGTTGCTCGAGCCGCTCGCGGCGCTCGTCTCGAGCGACATGACGCTGGTCAACAAGACGATCCTGTCGCGCGCCAGCTCCGACGTCTCGATGATCCCAGAGGTCGCCAACCACTTGATTTCGTCGGGGGGCAAACGGCTGCGTCCGATCCTGACGCTCGCGACGGCGGGCCTGTGCGGCTATCGCGGCGAAGGCCACGTCAAGCTGGCGGCGGCGGTCGAGTTCATGCACACGGCCACGTTGCTGCACGACGATGTCGTCGACGAGAGCGACCTTCGGCGCGGCGCGGCGGCCGCTCGCGTGCTGTGGGGCAACGAGGCGAGCGTGCTGGTCGGCGACTTCCTGCTCGGCCAGGCCTTCAAGATGATGGTGGAGGTGGGCTCGCTGCCGTGCCTCGACGTGCTCTCGACCGCGGCGGCGATCATCGCCGAAGGCGAGGTGATGCAACTTTCCGCCTCTAAGGACACGACGACGACAGAGGATGCCTATCTCGCGGTGATCCGCGCCAAGACGGCGGCTCTGTTCTCCGCCGCTTGCGAGGTCGGCCCGATTCTCGCCAAGAGCGCGAAAGCCGAGATCGAGGCGTGCCGCGGTTACGGCGCGAACCTGGGCATCGCGTTCCAGCTGATCGATGACGCGCTCGACTACGGCGGCTCCTCGGCCAAGCTCGGCAAGAACGTCGGCGACGATTTTCGCGAGGGCAAGATCACGCTGCCCGTCGTGCTCTCCTTCCGCAGGGGCGCGGCCGTCGAACGCGAATTCTGGAAGCGCACGCTGGAGCGCGGCGAAGTCGCCGAGGGCGATCTCGAGACAGCTCTGGCGGCGATGAAGAAGCATCGAGCGATAGAGGACACGATCGAGCGCGCGCGCCATTATGGCGCTATCGCGCGCGACTCGCTCGAACTGTTCCCGGCCTCGGCGTGGAAGCACGCGCTGCTGGATGCGGTCGAATTCGCAGTGCAAAGAGCCTATTGAATCCGCTCTCGTCTGGCTTCGAACGATCCAAACGGAGAGGTACGATGGAAACGCGTAAGACGGACGTCAAAACCGAGATCATTCCCTACATTTACTACGGCGACGTCGCGGCCGCACTGGATTGGCTGGCGCGCGCCTTCGGGTTCAAAGAGGACATGCGCACGCCGACTCCCAGTGGCGGCGTACATGGCGAGATGAACCTGGATGGGCAGCACATCATGCTGGGTCAGCGGCCGGGAAGCCGCCCGACGACCACCAGCGGGGACCTTCCCGTCACGCAGGCTATATTCGTCTATCTCGCCAACGTCGACGCGCACTTCGAGCGCGCGCGGGCCGCGGGTGCAAAGATCGACAAGGCGCCCGAGGATTTGCCGTACGGGCGCAGCTATGGCGCGCGCGACCTCGAAGGCCACATCTGGTATTTCACGACGCCTCCAGTGGGGTAGAACGAGGACGGGGCCAAGCGCTGCGCCCCGAGACCCCTCTCTCCCGCTCTTGCGGGAGAGGGCCGGGTGAGTCGGGGGCCGTGTCGCCCCTCGAACGCCCCTCATCCGGCGCTTCGCGCCACCTTCTCCCGCAAGAGCGGGAGAAGGGATCACCCCTTCGCCGCGGCTAGGATCGGCCCGGTTCCGGCGCTCTGCACGAGCACCGCTCGCGCTAATCCTCCGCTCGACGGCAGCGGCAGCCGCTCGGCGGCGCCGGTCCAATGGCCCAGCAGCACCATGCGGTGCACTATGTTCTTGTGCGCGAGCGTCCGCCCCGCGTTCTCTCCGCGTGCGACCGCCACGTCGACTACGCGCGGATCGTAGAGCGCGAGCCACACGTCCGCCCCGTGAGCGGGCGCCGTCCCGGCGCCGACGACGACGGCCTCGCCGCCCTCGACCTTCACTTCCGGCCCCGAGGCGCCGCGATCGGTCTTCCGCGCCAGCGCCTCCATCTCCGAGACTTCGTCGCCTACGCCTTCGGCGCGGCCATTGACCACGATCTGCGGCGTATAGACGCCCGAGCCATGCATCGCGGTCGAATAATCATACTGCCGCTGGGTGTATTGCGGCGTGGCGAAAGTATCCTTCCAGCCGAGCCGATCCCAGTAAGTGACGGCGAAATTGAGCGCGAGCACGTCGGCCCGCTGGGAGAATTGGATCAGGCTCGCGTTGGCGGGCGGGCAGGACGAGCAGCCCTGGCTCTGAAACAATTCGATCACGGTCGGGTGCTCGGCGTCGGCCGCCAGCGCCGGCGATTCGGCGTAGGCTGAAACGAGCAGAGCGGCGCCGAGCGCCGGCGACGCGAACCTGAATGACCGCATGGATCGTCTCCTGGGCGAAAGCGCCGTCCGACAGGCGCGTGAAGCCCATTCGCGACCACGACGGCGTTTGTTACGTCGCCGCGATCGCATGTTATCACCGTCGCCATGGCTCGCACCGATTTCACGACGCCCCGCCTCTGTCTCGACGACGATCTCGCGGAGGGCCGCGCGCTGGCGCTCGCGCCTGAGCCCGCCAACTATCTCGTCAACGTGCTGCGTCTCGGCGCCGGCGCGCGCGTGCTCGCATTCAACGGGCGTGACGGCGAATTCGCGGCGACGCTCGACCCGCTGAATCGCAAACGGGCGGCGCTGGTCGTCGGCGAACGCATCCGCCCCCAGGAGCTCCCGCCCGACGTCGACTATCTCTTCGCGCCGCTCAAGCACGCACGGCTCGACTATATGGCGCAGAAGGCGGTCGAGATGGGCGCGAGGAGCCTGAGGCCGGTGATCACGCGCCGCACGCAGGTCGCGCGCGTCAATCTGGAACGGCTCGCCGCCAACGCGCGGGAAGCGGCGGAACAATGCGGCGTGATCTGGCTGCCCGACATCGCAGCGCCGGAGCCGCTCGACGCCGCGCTCGCGCGCTGGCCCCCCGAGCGATTGCTGATCTTCTGCGACGAGGATGCCCC
>JBAQGU010000093.1:0-9436 GCA_049287975.1 Roseiarcus sp. | reverse complement strand
CTATGGCGCTCCCGCAAGGCGGGAGAAGGGGAGAACGCGAAATGAAAGACTAGGAGCACTAAATCTATCTCCCCGTAGCGGCTCCCGGGAATCAAAACAGTTGAAAGATAATGGGCGACCTCTTCGAGATCAAAGTCCCTTCCAATGAATCCACGCCACTCGATGTGCCCGAGTTGCAATCCGAGGGCGAGGGCGAGGGAGGCGATCCGCATCTGGTTGTCTTGTGCTCTCTTTTGGCTATAGCTCTCCTCACTGTTTGCTATTTCGCCGGCGAAATCGTCCTTCCGATCGTGCTCGCGTTCGTTCTCAGTCTATTATTTCAGCCGGCGATGCGACTTGCGACGAAACTTCGAATTCCGTCGGCGCTGGCCGCTCTCATACTGATTCTCGCCATCTTCGGAACGATTGTCGCTGTCGGCGCTGCGCTTTCGGCCCCTGCGGCCGCTTGGGCAGATAAGCTGCCTGGCAGCATCCCGCGACTTGAAGAGCGTCTCCACTTCCTTGCCCAGCCAATCCGCACTCTACAGGCCTTTTTGGAGCAGTTTGATAGCGCCGGCTCAGTCGGGGCCGCCACCGGAACCGGAGCCGCGGCTTCGGTCGAAACCGCGCTCCTCAAAGGAACTCAAAATTTCGCCAGCGGCTTCTTTGAAACGCTGTTGATTCTGTTTTTTCTCCTCATCTCCGGGGACACTTTCCTTCGTCGTCTCGTCGAGATCGTTCCGACGTTCAAGGACAAGCGGAGGGTGGTCGCGTTGTCGCAACAAATCGAGGAAAACATTTCCGCATATCTGGTGACTGTCACGCTCATGAATGCCGTCGTGGGCGCCGCCACCGCAGTGGCGATGTGGGCTTGCGGCCTCGGCGATCCCCTGCTGTGGGGCGGAGTGGCGTTCATTCTGAATTACGTTCCGATCCTCGGCCCGTTTGCCGGAGTGGGACTCTTCCTTCTCGCCGGTCTTCTCACGATGGACGGGTTGTGGCAGGCGTTGCTTCCCGCCGGGATTTATCTTGCGATTCACCTCATCGAGGGCGAGGCGTTGACGCCCATGCTTCTCGCACGCAGATTCACCTTGAATCCTGTAGTCGTGGTCATCTCCCTGGTGTTCTGGTTTTGGATGTGGGGAGTTCCCGGCGCAGTTCTCGCCGTTCCGATGGTGGCGATTGCGAAGATCATCTGCGACGGCGTGAAGCCGTTGGCCGCCCTCGGTCATTTTCTCGAGGGATAATCTGGAGCCCGATCGGCGCGCTGCTGTATACATGCCTCGGCCGCACGCCCAGTTGCACGGCGCGCAGTAGCATCGTGGTCGGCCGGGCGCCGTCGGCAGCCGCGATGGCAAGGCTGCGGCGAGAGGATTTTGAACTGCACCCCCAAAGAAAACACCTGGGAACTGAGTTCCGCGCCGCCCTTTTTTTCATTCGCGCTTCCCGCTATTCAAGGCGGGGTCGGCGGGCATTCCAGCGGCGTCAGGAGACGAAGGCGTGATGACCAGCGAAAAATTCTTCGAGCTTGGCTATCGAATCGAAGAGATCGCCTCGAGCAGCGGCAAAATCCAGGGTGGCGACGACTCCGGTTGGTACTATGGGCGGCCCGACGCCGAAGGCAAACTAGGCGAAAAGGTTGGACCCTTCGATACTTACGCGGAAGCGATGAAGCACCTGGAGGAAGAGCTCTTCGCAGACGACGAAGACTGACGACAATGCAGAGACCTTGTTTGGCCTCGGCCTCGTCGAGGGTCCGGATTTACCTATTCATCCGCGCTCGCTGCTCGGCGACGCGCTCCACGACATACCGCCCTATCGGGCCGTCGGGGCAAACGCAGCATTGTGGGACGCGGCAACGTGGCGGGAAGCCCATGTCGCGGCCGATCGCGGAGACATCGAACCGCTGACGTCTATCGCCAGCTATGGCGCGCTTCCACGCGGAGCGCTGGCTCGACCGGACTTGACCAAGGGTTTTCGCGCACCGTCGATGCTATTCCTAATTTCAGAGCGTCTTTGCGCCGCGACGTCATCGGCGCCCTCCGTGACCCCCGCGACCGCCGCTTGCATGTCGGCGGCGGCGCCGTAAAACCGAGAGGCAGGCCACACGGGAGGATGCCAAAATGCCCAAGGCCGACGGCGCCGCCGCTGTTTCGCACGTCGATCCCTTCTGCGACGAGTTTCTCGCGGATCCCTATCCCTTCCACGGGGCGTTGCGCGAGGCGGGTCCGGTGGTGTGGCTGGAGCGCTACGGAATTTACGCGTCCGCGCGCCATGCCGAGGTTCAGGCGGCGCTCACCGACTGGCAAACCTTCAGTTCGGCGGCCGGCGTCGGCCTCGACGATTTCCGACGCTCGAAACCCTTTCGGCCGCCGAGCCTCATTCTGGAGGCCGACCCTCCGCTGCATACCCGCAGCCGCACCGTGCTCAACCGCGCGCTCTCGGCCAAGGCGATGGCGGGCCTGCGCACCGACTTCAAGGACGCCGCCGAACGGCTCGCGGATGGGCTGGTAGGGCGCCGAAGGGTGGACGCCATAGCGGACATCGCCGAGGCCTATCCGCTCAGCGTCTTTCCCCGCGCGGTCGGGCTCGGGCCCGAAGGCCTCGAGAACCTGCTGCCTTATGGCACGATGGTTTTCAACGCCTTCGGGCCGCGCAACGCGCATTTCGAGGCCTCGACGGCGCGGGCCACCGAGGTGGTTGGCTGGATCAACGCCCAATGCGCGCGCGAAAACCTGTCGCCGGGCGGGTTGGGGGCGACCATCTGGGCGGCGGTGGATTCGGGCGAGGTCTCGGCGCAGGAAGCGCCGTTGCTGGTGCGCTCGCTGCTCTCGGCCGGGTTGGATACGACCATCATCGGCATCGGCAACGGCCTGTACGCGCTGGCGGCAAACCCCTCGGAGTATCAGGCGTTGCGTGAGAACCCCTCACTAGTGCGTTCCGCCTTCGATGAAATCCTGCGCTGGGAGGCGCCTGTGCAGACCTTCTTCCGCACGACGACGGCGCCGATCGAACTCGGTGGGATCAGCCTACCCGCCGACGCCAAGATCCTGCTGTTCCTCGCCGCCGCCAATCGCGATCCGCGCCGTTGGGACCAGCCCGAGCGATTCGACGTCAGCCGTCGCGCGAGCGGCCATGTCGCGTTCGGCGCCGGCATTCACATGTGTGTCGGGCAGATGCTGGCCCGGCTCGAATCCGAAATGATCCTGGCGGCCCTGCTCGCCCGCTTCGCGCGGATCGAGATCGCGGGAGAGCCAAAACGCAAGCTCAACAATACTTTACGACAGTTCGCTAGCCTGCCGGTCGAGCTCACGCCGGCGTGAGACCCCGGTTTCGCAGAGCCGTCGAGACGGCCGCCCTTTTGCAGCCACAATCGCATGTCGCCCTCTCCCATCCGCCGCTCGAGAAACCGCATGTGTCGCCCATGAGATTCGCCCTCGTCGCGCTGTTCGCCGCGATTGCCGCCCCCGCCCTCGCAGCCGATCTTCCGACTCTGCCTTCGACCGCCGGTTCGCAGCCGACCGAGCCCGACTGGAAAGGCTTTTACATCGGTTCGGGCATTTCCCTCTCCTCCATCAGGGGCGCCAAGGGACAGGTGGGCGGCGATATTTTCGCCGGCTACGATCATGTCTACAGCAACGGCGTCGTGCTCGGCCTGCAATTCGACACCGGCTACGATCCCTGGGTCCTGTCGAAAAATATGAAGGGCTTCGATTTCGCGACGACGAGCGTCAAACTTGGCTACGAGATGGGCCGCTTCACCCCTTATGTCACGACCGGGGTCGGTCTGGCCAAGGCGACGAATTTCGGCGCGGGGCTGCCGAACGCCAACAATTCGGTCAACGGGCTGTTCAGCGGGCCCGGCGCGGTGCAAGCGGTGGGGCAAGTGGGCCTCGGGCTCGATTACGCGGTGACCAACAACCTGCACGTCGGGGTCGAAGCCTTTGTCGTCAACGGCGGCGGCGGCCTCGCGCACTAGCGAGGCACTGCGCGTCTCGATTGCGTCGACCGCGTCGGCGCGGTAGGTCAAGCGCCATCGCCGCCCTTCCGAGCCCACACCCATGCAGAGCTTCAACCGCCGCGCCGTACTCGTCGGCGTGGTTTGCGCTACGACCGGGCGATGGCTCGGGCCCGCCCTCGCCCAGCAGGAAGCGGCGCC
The DNA here is from genome assembly GCA_049287975.1 of Roseiarcus sp. GTDB lineage: Bacteria > Pseudomonadota > Alphaproteobacteria > Rhizobiales > Beijerinckiaceae > Roseiarcus. The sequence continues at coordinate 5,298 of JBAQGU010000093.1, read as the reverse complement.
GGCCGCCGCGTCCGTGCCCGCCTTCGGACAGGGCGAGGTGATCAAGCGCGCGCGGGATCTTGCGAGCGCGCCGTTCGACCCGACGATCCCGCCACTGCCCGAGAGCATAGCCGCGCTCGATTTCGACGCGTGGCGCGATATTCGCTTCAAGTCGGACAAGCCGCTGCTCGGACCGCCCGGCGGGAACTTTCGGCTCGAGCTGTTCCACCTCGGCCATCTCTACCGGCGGCCTGTCGTCGTCAACGTGTTGCGCGACGGCATTCCCGCGCCGATCCCCTACGCGTCGAATCTGTTCGACTACGGCCACAACAAGATCGCCGGAGCGCTGCCGGTCAACCTCGGCTTCGCCGGCTTTCGGCTGAAATATCCGCTCAACGCTCCTCATGTGATGGATGAGGTGATTACGTTCCTGGGCGCTAGTTATTACCGTTTTCTGGGTCGCGGGCAGCGTTACGGCCTCTCCGCGCGTGGCCTCGCCATCGGCACCGGCGCGCAGGTCAACGAGGAGTTCCCGTTCTTCCGCGAATTCTGGATCGAAACGCCGGACGCCGCGTCGGAACACATCGTCATCCACGCGCTGCTGGACGGCGCTTCCGCTACCGGCGCGTTCCGCTTCGATATTTTTCCCGGGCTGGAGACGAGCGTCGATGCGAGCGTGACGCTGTTCGCGCGGAAGCCGATCACCTCGCTCGGCATGGCGCCACTGTCCTCGATGTTCCTCTGCGGAAAGAACGACCATCGGTTCACCGACGACTCCCGCGGCGAATTGCACGATTCCGACGGCTTGCTCATGCACACCGGCGCCGGCGAATGGATCTGGCGCCCGCTCAGCAATCCGGCCGTCCCGGCCGTTTCCACCTTCATCGACAACAATCCGCGCGGCTTCGGCCTCCTCCAGCGCGACCGCAACTTCGACGACTACCAGGATCTCGACCTCGCCTACGAATTGCGGCCGACCTATTGGATCGAGCCGCGCGAGGGCTGGGGCGAGGGCGGCGTCCAACTGGTCGAATTGCCGACGGAAAACGAAAGCAACGACAATATCGTCGCCGCCTGGGCGCCGAAACAAAACCTCGACGCCGGCGGCTCGACGACCTACGGCTACCGCATCACCGCGCTGACCAACGACGGACGGCTGACGCCGGGCGCCCGCGCGGTCAATACTTTCCGCTCCCAACCGCGTGCGATCGGCGCGACCGACCCCGTACCCCCCGGCGCGACCCGCTTCCTCGTCGACTTTTCCGGCGGCGATCTCGGATATTACCTCAGCGACCCCACGATGATCGCCATCGTCGCCACGACCTCCGCCGGGCGCGTGCTCCGCACGTTCCTCGCCCCCAACACCCACGTGCGCGGTTTCCGCGCGGGCATCGACGTCGCGGTCGACCCCGGCCAGAGCTGCGATCTCAGGGTCTTCCTGCGGTCGGGCGTGAAGGCGTTGACGGAGACGTGGACGTTTCCGTGGCGGGCGTGAGGGGGCGCCGGAAGTCGAAAAAGCGCGGCTCGTCAAATCACGGTGAACGCCGACGAGAAACTCCCGTGGCCCGGGCAAAACTCCTTCGACGCTCCTAGTTATTGTGGAAAGAGGCGCCGCCCAAGCGATGCCACGCTCCGCCTCTCGCCGTCGAGCAGGCGAGTTTGCTTTCGCCTCATGCTGGTTTTTCCAGGGCATCGAGGAGTGGGAACCATGAACTTTCGCAGATCTATACCGTTGAGCGCGGTCGCGCTCTTCCTTACCGTCGCGCCGTGCCTCGCCGGCCCGTGTGCGAAGGAGATAGCCGATACGCAGGCCGCGTTCGACGCCAAGCTGGACGCGGCGGCCGCGTCCGGCCCGACGGCCCCCGAGTCGACCTTGGCGACGCTGCACCGCCAGCCCACACCTTCCACGGTCGCGCACGCCGAAGCGCAACTCGGCGATATTTCGCGGGAAAATGCGGAGATCGTCACCCGTGCGCTCGAACGAGCGCAGGACGCGGACCTGATTGGCGATGTCCAGGGCTGCCAAGAGCAACTCGCCGAGGCCAAGGAAGCGTTGCGCAAGTAGGGCGTCGGCAAGGAAAGCCAGACCGCAACCGGGCCGCCGCCACCTTCAGGGGGTGCGACTGCCGGGCGGGGCGATCTCTATGCAATCGCGGCGGCCCGAGGCGATGCAATTCTGGATCTCGCGGTGGCGCTCCAACAGATTGAAGACCCAGTAGGCTCCGGCAAACAGCACGACGATGACCACCAGGGCGGCGATGTTGGAGCGTCCGGGCCCGTCGTCGTCAGGCGGTTCGTGGGCATCTTCAGGCGCCGCCATGGTCTCTTCACGCCTTTCGGTTCCGCGCATCCCAAAAGCGCTCGAGATTGACGATCAGTTGCGGGCTGAAATGACATTCCGCCTGCGCCTTCGCGTAATAGGCGGCGTAGCGGCGGAACTGGTCGAGCGGCTCCTGTCCGATGCGTAGCGCCCGACGGTTCGCGATCGCGCCGAACGCGCCCGAGCCGAGGAACCGCCGCGCCGCCGCCTCCGCCGCTTCGTCCATCTGATCCGGCAGGGCGATCTCGTCGCAGATCAGCCGACCCTCGGGGCTCTCGCAGTCGAGGCGCAGCTCGGATTGGATAGCGCGCCGAGCGATGCGGTCGCCGACGAAACGCGGCAGCCGCAAATCGGCGAAACCGGGGATGATCCCCTCCTTGCGCGCCGGCAGCGTCATCACCGCCCCCGCCGATGCGACGACGTAATCGCAGACGAGCAGGATCTGGCAGCCGCCGCCGATCGCGAACCGATCGACTTGCGCAACCCAAAGCTTCTCCGTCGTATCCCCCATCGACTCTTCGGGCGTGATCTCCGGGCGGGCGAGGCCGCGACAGATCTTGGCGACGTAGCCGAGGTCGCGCCGGAGATACCAGAGAAAGGGTATCTCGCCCCGATACAGTCGCGTCAGATTGATGCCGGCGTTGAAGACCCTCCCCGGCGCATATTTCGGATGCTCCACGTAGTCGCCGCGCAAGAGACAGATCTGGCTTTCCGGATCGAGCAGGGCGAGATCGACCGCGGTCTCGAGGCCGTCCAGGCTCGATTCATCCTCGGCGTTGAGAAAACGGGGATTGCGCATCGTCAGAAACGCGACTCCCTCGCGCCGCTCGACGCTAGCCCCTTCGAGCGCGACACGGCCGTCGCGGGCAAATTGCGCCAGCAGATCGAGCGATTCCGGCTTCGGCAGCAGCATCGCATGGCAGAGGTGTTCGCCGGTGACGGGATCGCCGAGAAAACGGTTCAGCAGCAGTCCCTGATCGATTTCGTGACCGTCCTTCTCGGCCTGCATGAGGGTCTTCTCGCCCGCCAGCGTCTTCGTGTCCGGGACGAGGCCGGGCGCCTTCAGCGCCGCGGCGGCGACGAGTTCGTCGACGCGAGAGAAGCGGCGCCGGTCGTCGGTGAGCCAATCATAGAGTTCGCGGCCATGCGCGTTCAGGAAGTCGACGCGCGCCGCTCGCGCCGTCGTCATCAAGGCTTCCGCCGCTCGCGCCGCGTCGGCGTCTCGCTGCATCTTGGGCGGCAAGCGCGCGAGCGCTTCCACGCCTTCGCGCCAGAACGGCGCGAAGAGATCGATATCGCGATGCATGTCGCCCCAGAGTTTCGGGCGCTGGGCCTGCCATGCCGCTACGGACTCGGTGAGGCTCTCGCTCATGGTTTCGTCCGCTTGTCGAATACCCGCTTCGCCTTGCCGACCGATCGCTCGATCGCGCCCGGCGCTACGATCGTCATGCTCGTCGTGACGCCGATGGTGTTCTTGATCCTGGCGACGAATTGGTCGGCGTGCGCTCGCAGTCCCTCGCCGTCCCAGGCCTCGGGCTTCGCTTCCGCCATGACCGTCATCTCGTCGAGCCGCCCGTCGCACGTCAGGTGAAGCTGGAAATGACCCGCACTCCAGGGCGTCGCCAACAAAGCTTCCTCGATCTGGCTCGGAAACACGTTTACCCCGCGCAAGATGATCATGTCGTCGGAACGTCCCAGCACTTTCTCGATCCGCCGCATGCCCGGCCTCGCCGTGCCCGGCAACAGCCTCGTCAGGTCGCGCGTGCGGTAGCGAATGACGGGAAAGGCCTCTTTGGTCAACGAGGTGATGACGAGCTCGCCCAATTCGCCATCGGGCATGACGGCGCCGGTCTCGGGATTGATGATCTCGGGCAGAAAGTGATCCTCCCAGACGTGCAGGCCGTCTTTGGTTTCGACGCTCTCCTGCGCGACGCCGGGGCCGATCACCTCGGAAAGGCCGTACATGTCGGTGGCGTCGATGGCGAAGGCCGCTTCGATCTCGGCGCGCATGGAGTTGGTCCAGGGCTCCGCCCCGCAGCTTGCGAACTTCAGCGAGGAGCGGCGCGGATCGAGTCCCGCCGCCTTGAACCCATCCAGCAGCGCGAGCAGATAACTCGGCGTGATCATGATCATTTCGGGCTTGAAATCCTGGATCAGCTGGACCTGCCGTACAGTCATTCCGCCCGATATCGGCACCACCGTGCAGCCCAGCCGCTCGGCGCCGTAGTGCGCGCCGAGGCCGCCCGTGAACAAGCCGTAGCCGTAGGCGACGTGCACGAGCATGCCGGGACGCGCCCCCGCCATGCGGAAGCTGCGCGCCATGAGACCGGCCCACATTTCGATGTCGGCGAGGGTATAGCCGGCGACGACCGGCTTGCCCGTCGTGCCGGACGAGGCGTGAAGCCGCGCGATCTTCTCGCGCGGCACGGCGAACAGCCCGAACGGGTAGTTGTCGCGGAGATCAGTTTTGTCCGTGAACGGGAAGCGGGCCAGGTCCGAGAGCTGTCTCAGCTCGGAGGGATGCAGCCCGAGCGCGTCGAATTTCCGCTTCGTGGCGGGGACGTTGTCGTAGGCGTGGCCGAGCGACCATTTGAGCCGCGCCAGTTGCAACGCCTCGATCTCGTCCCGTGAAGCCCACTCGACAGCGTCGGCGCCGGTGGCGGAATTCGAATGAGCCATGGTCGCGGCTTCCTCCGCGGGCGATCCAATTTGGATGGGCCGGATGCCTCGACTTTATCCGATATCGATCGGCAAACCAACGTACCGTCATTGCGAGTTCCGCACCGTCCTCCAGCCGGTCCCCTTGGATGAAACGGGCCTTCCGCTTTTCCGTATGCTCAGGCCTAGCGCAGCGAAGCAACCCAGGGCTGCGTGACGCTACCCCCGGGTTGCTTCGTCGCTTCGCTCCTCGCAGTGACGATCCCGCTCGAGCGGAGGCCGCTGGTGGGAGGGAGCCAACGGTGGCGGAATAAAGGCGCCCTCCAAGTCTTTTTCCAAGC
>JBAQGU010000092.1:0-7828 GCA_049287975.1 Roseiarcus sp. | reverse complement strand
TCGCGCAGAATAGTAATCAGGACTTCCACCAATGGCCTTCCGAATCAGGAAGCCGTCCCAAGAATCCTTTTTTGCGCTCAACGCAATACCCCTATATTCATATGCGATTCCCCTGCCCACAAGGGGGGAGGGAGTATTCGACTCGGGCCACCGAGCGCTCTACTAGTCGAGCGGATTGACGGGCACGTCGTTCACGGGTTTCGACTTCTTTTCCGGTCGCGGCGCCGTCGCTGGCGAGGCAGCCTTCAGCTCCGCCACGGGCTTGGTCTGTGTGACGGGTTTCGCTTCGATCGGCTTTGTTTCTGTCACGGGCGGCGCTTCCCTCGCCGGCTTCGTTTGAGTTGCAGACCGCAGCTCCACTTGAGGCTTCGCCTCGGCGACAGGTTTCGCCTCGACGGCAGGCTTGGCTTCGACGGCGGGCTTGGGCTCGACGGCGCCACTCGGCGCTTCCACCTGGTCTTTCGCCGTAGGCGAGACCGGCTTTTGACTCTCTGTCGCCGGCGCGTTCGGCGGCGTCGTGGCGACCGTGGCTGGGCTCGGCGTCGACGTTGGCGCGACCGCCTCGGTCGCCGGGGGAGCCGAAGGTACGTCCTTGGCGACCGGAGCCGTGGGCGCAGGCTTTTTCTTTACGACGTGCGGCCTGGGCTTCGCTTTGTCGACATCAAACGTCGAAGTCGCTGGGCCATTCATTCCGTCCTCGCCATAAACTACGTTGGGTCTAGCGAAGGGATCGGTGCGCGCGACCTCGTCGTGCGCCCGCTGCTGCTGGACCGCGAGAGGCGGCCGCGGCGCGTCCCACGAGTCCGGGTCTTCCCGTTCGCGCCCATAGCCGTAGCGATCGTCGCGCCAACGCGTCGCAACCGACGGGAAGCGCTCCACTATGCGGGACGTGCGGGCGTCGATGACCAACCGTTCGCGGTCGCCCGCCTGGGCCACGACGTCGGCGACATAGACGTCGCCGCGCCGGACGAGACCCCGCACGTCGTAACCCTCCACCTGTAGCTGGTGCGCGACCCGCACCGCCGGAGGCTCAAAGAGGTTAAAAAAGAATTGCGCTCTCGCCGCGGGAGCCATCAGGATCAGGATGGCGGCCGAGGCCGCGGTCCACAGAGCCCTCCGCCTCGCCTGACGCAAGCGAGCCGCCATTGCATTTCGGATCATCGAGCCGTACTCCCCTAAACGCAACAACGCCCACCGTATTTGAGTTCTTGCCAATAATTAAGGCCGGGATGGGGCATCTTATCACGGTTGCGCGACCGCGACCAGCGCCTCGATCTCGGCTCGGCTCGTCTCGAAGGACGTCACGAGCCGAAGCAGCGTTTCTTCTGGCCCGGGCGCCAGTTCGCTCGCCAGCGCGCGCGTAGGCCAGTCATGGAATTTCGCGCCGGCTCGCCGCCAGGCTTCGGCGCGGACGCGCGGCGCGACGACGAAAACCTCATTGACCTCCGTCGGCCAGGCCCGGCGCACGCCCGGCGCTCGGAGCAGGCCTTCGGCGAGCGACGATGCGGCGGCATTGGCGCGGCGAGCGTTAATGAGCCACAAGCCATCCGTGAGGTAGGCCTCCATTTGCGCGCCGAGGAAGCGCCCTTTGGACAAGGTGTGACCGCCGCGCTTGCGCTGAAAGGCGAATTGCGCGGCTCTGTCGGGATCGAAGAACACCACTGCCTCGCAGGCCAGCGCGCCGTTCTTCGTCGCGCCGAACGAGACCGCATCCACACCCGCTCGCCACGTCATCTCGGCCGGCGTGGCGTTTAGCGCCACGATCGCATTGGCGAACCGCGCTCCGTCCATATGGACCCCGATTCCGGCCTCGTGCGCAAGCGACGCCAAGCTCTCGATTTCCGCCACGGTATAGAGCGTGCCGGCCTCGGTGGCTTGCGAGAGCGAGAGCGCGCCGGGTTGCGAAGCTTTCACGAGACCGCGCGGATAGCGCGCGAGCGTCTCGCTGAAGACCTCTGGGGTCATCTTGCCGGCGAGGCCGGGGATACCGACGAGTTTGGCGCCGGCTGCGAAGAACTCCGGCGCGCCGCATTCGTCGTCATGGACATGCGATTCCTCGTGGCAGAAAATCGCCTCCCAGGGCCTCACGAGCGCGCTGAGCGCGAGGGCGTTGGCTGCGGTTCCCGTGGGAACGAGAAACGCCGTGACCCGCTTTTGGAAAACCTCGGACAGAAGCGCTTCCGCGCGCGCTGTAAACGCGTCCGCGCCATAGGCCGGCGCGTTCACCCGACTCGAGGCGACGATCGCCTCCAGAATCGCGGGCGCGACCCCCGCGCCATTGTCGCTCGCAAAATTCATCAAAACGTCCTCATCCGCAGGCTTCGCCGCGAAAGGCCTCTTGCCCGTGCGGCCCGACCTTGGCAAGGCCATCGCACGCCGACGCTCGTCACGCAAAAAAATGCACGGCGGCTCTCTGCGACCGCTTGTATCGACGCCGCGTTTCTGTCATCGTTAGCGAGATAGGACAGCCGTACTGACCATTCGAGCGACGCTTGGGGCGCGCGAGGTGTCAGGGCGGCGCGAGGCGAGCGCGATGTCGGATACGACGATCAAGACGGATCGAAAAAAACCCGCCGCCTGAACTCGTTTCGGCGACCGCGGTTTTTGTCGCCCAAGTCCAATCTATAACTTCTGAAGCGCCTTCTGACAATTTTGCGAGCGACGGTCCAACCGACTTGCGACCGATCGAGGGAGTGGAGAGATGGCGGCGAAGGCTCCGGAAACACGGCATGCGCTCGCGACGGCGGCGTCGACCCCGGCGCCTCGGGGCGCCGATCCCCTGACGCCGCGCGCTCAGGGGCTGTACGACCCCGCGAACGAACGCGATGCCTGCGGGGTCGGCTTCGTCGCCGACATGAAGAACCGCAAGTCGCACGGCATCCTCGAGAAGGGTCTGCAGATCCTCATCAATCTCGACCATCGCGGCGCGACTGGCGCGGACGCGACGCTAGGCGACGGCTGCGGCGTTCTGACTCAGATTCCTCACGCCTTCTTCGCCCGAGAATGCGAGAAGCTCGGCATGACCCTGCCGGGACCGGGTCATTACGCGATCGGCCAATTTTTCATGCCACGCGGCGCTGAGGCGCACGCGCAAGTCGAGCGCATCGTCGAGGAGGTCGTCGCGGCCGAGGGGCAGCGGCTGATCGGCTGGCGCGACGTGCCGATCGACAACACCGGTCTCGGCGAACGCGTGAAGGCCGTCGAACCCGTGCATCGTCAAGCGTTCATCGCGCGCGGCGCGCATGTCGTCGACGAGGACGACTTCGAACGCAAGCTGTTCATCGTGCGCAAAGTCGTGTCCAATCGCGTCTACGAGCTCGGCGACGACGGAACGGCCGAATATTATCCGGTTTCCTTGTCCTGCCGCACCATCGTCTACAAGGGCATGGTGCTCGCCTGTCAGCTCGGCCCCTATTACAAGGATCTGCTCGACTCCCGCTACGAGACCGCGCTCGCGCTGGTCCACCAGCGTTTCGCGACCAACACTTTCCCGTCCTGGCGGCTCGCGCATCCCTACCGGATGGTCGCCCACAACGGCGAAATCAACACGCTGCGCGGCAACGTCAACTGGATGGCGGCGCGGCAGGCGAGCGTCGATTCCGAGCTGTTCGGCAACGATATCTCCAAGCTCTGGCCGATTTCCTACGAAGGCCAGTCGGACACCGCTTGCTTCGACAACGCGCTCGAATTCCTCGTGCGCGGCGGATATTCGCTGACCCACGCGATGATGATGCTGATCCCGGAAGCCTGGTCCGGCAATCCCTTGATGGACGAGGAGCGGAGGAGCTTCTACGAATATCATGCCTCCATGATGGAGCCTTGGGACGGTCCGGCCGCCATGGCCTTCACGGACGGCCGGCAGATCGGCGCCACGCTGGACCGCAACGGCCTGCGCCCCGCGCGCTATTTCGTCACCGACGACGACCTCGTCGTGCTCGCCTCCGAAATCGGCGTGTTGCCGGTGCCCGAGGAGAGCATCGTCGCCAAGTGGCGCCTGCAGCCGGGCAAGATGCTGCTCGTCGATCTCGACGAGCATCGCATCGTCTCGGATGCGGAGATCAAGCAATCGCTGTCGCGCGCAAATCCCTATCGCGAATGGCTCGGCGCCACACAGATCGTTCTCGAGGATCTGAACCCGGTCGAGCCCCGCGCCTCGCGAACCGACGTTTCGCTGCTCGATAAGCAGCAAGCGTTCGGCTACAGCCAGGAGGACCTGGCGATCCTGATGTCGCCGATGGCGACGACGGGTCAGGAAGCGGTCGGCTCGATGGGCACGGACACGCCGATCTCGGCGCTGTCCGACAAGTCGAAGCTGCTATACACCTATTTCAAGCAGAACTTCGCGCAGGTGACGAACCCGCCGATCGATCCGATCCGCGAGGAGCTCGTCATGAGCCTCGTCTCGTTCATCGGGCCGCGGCCGAATCTCTTCGACCTCGAAGGCAATGCGAGACGCAAGCGGCTCGAGGTGCGGCAGCCGATCCTGACCAACGAGGATCTCGAGAAGATCCGCTGCATCGGCCATTTCGAGGATTCCTTCGACACCAAGACGCTCGACATCACCTACGCCGTCGAGCGTCGGGCGGCCGGCATGGAGGAGGCGTTGCAGCGCCTGTGCGAGCGGGCGGAGGCGGCGGTCCATGGCCGCTACAACATCATCATCCTCTCCGACCGTATGGTCGGTCCCGACCGCATTCCGATTCCCGCGCTGCTCGCGACCGCCGCGGTTCACCATCATCTGATCCGCAAGGGCCTGCGTACTTCGGTCGGTCTCGTCCTGGAGACGGGGGAACCGCGCGAAGTGCATCATTTTGCGTGCCTTGCCGGCTATGGCGCCGAGGCGATCAATCCCTACCTCGCGTTCGAAACGCTGACCGCGATGGCCAAGGACCTGCCCGAGGCGGTGAGCGCCTACGAAGTCGTCAAGCGCTTCATCAAGTCCATCGACAAAGGCCTGCTCAAGGTCATGTCGAAGATGGGCATCTCGACCTATCAATCCTATTGCGGCGCGCAGATATTCGACGCGGTCGGTCTCTCACGAGCGTTCGTGGAAAAGTATTTCTTCGGCACCGCGACGACGATCGAAGGCGCTTCGTTCGGCGAGATCGCAGAGGAGTCCGCGCGCCGCCATGCCGACGCCTTCGGCTCCTCGCCCGTGCTGCGCTCTTCGCTCGAAGTGGGCGGCGAATATGCCTATCGCCTGCGCGGTGAGGCGCATAGCTGGACACCCGAAACCGTCTCGTTGCTGCAGCATGCGGTGCGCGGCAACGCCAAGGCGAAGTACGATTCTTACGCGCGGCTGCTCAATGAACAGGCAGAACACCTGCTCTCGATCCGCGGCCTGTTCCGCATCAAGGGCGCGGAAGAGGATGGGCGCACGCCCGTCCCGCTGGATGAAGTCGAGTCCGCGGTTTCGATCGTCAAGAGGTTCTCGACCGGCGCGATGTCTTATGGCTCGATTTCGCGCGAGGCCCATACGACGCTCGCGATCGCGATGAACCGGATCGGCGGCAAGTCGAACACCGGCGAGGGCGGCGAGGAATCCGACCGCTACAAGCGGATGGCCAACGGCGATTCGATGCGCAGCGCGATCAAGCAGGTCGCCTCCGGCCGGTTCGGCGTCACGGCGGAATATCTCGTCAATTCCGACATGATGCAGATCAAGATGGCGCAGGGCGCCAAACCCGGCGAGGGCGGACAATTGCCGGGCCACAAGGTCGACGCGATCATCGCCAAGGTGCGCCATTCCACACAGGGCGTCGGTCTCATTTCGCCGCCGCCGCATCACGACATCTATTCGATCGAGGACCTGAAGCAGCTCGTATATGATTTGAAGAACGTAAATCCCCGGGCGCTGGTTTCGGTCAAGCTCGTCTCCGAGGTCGGCGTCGGCACGGTCGCGGCGGGCGTGGCCAAGTGCAAGGCGGACCATGTGACGATCTCCGGCTTCGAGGGCGGCACGGGCGCTTCGCCGCTGACCTCGATCAAGCACGCGGGATCGCCCTGGGAAATCGGACTCGCCGAGACGCATCAGACGCTCGTCATGAACGGCTTGCGCTCGCGCATCGCGGTTCAGGTCGACGGCGGCGTGCGCACGGGGCGCGACGTCGTTGTGGGTGCGCTGCTCGGGGCGGACGAGTTCGGCTTTGCAACCGCGCCGCTGATCGCCGCCGGCTGCATCATGATGCGCAAGTGTCATCTCAACACCTGCCCGGTCGGCGTCGCGACGCAGGACCCCGTTTTGCGCAAGCGTTTCGTCGGCCAGCCCGAGCACGTCATCAACTTCTTCTTTTTCGTGGCGGAAGAAGTGCGCGCGTTGATGGCCGAACTCGGCTATCGCACGTTCGACGAGATGGTCGGCCAGCGACAGATGCTCGACAAGGCCCAGCTCATCGAGCAAGCCAAGGCGAAGGGCCTCGATTTCTCCAAGCTGTTCTTCAAGCCGACGCCATGGCCGAGCGACGCGATCCACCATTCGACGGTCCAGGATCATGGGCTCGAAAACGTGCTGGATCGGAAATTCATCGCGCAAACAGGGGATGCGATCGAGCGCGGCAAGCATGTGCGCCTGGATATGTCGATCCGCAATTCCGATCGCTCCACCGGCGCGATGCTGTCGGGCGAGATCGCGCGCCGCTACGGCCATGCCGGCCTGCGGGACGAAGCCATTCACATCAAGCTGAAGGGCGCGGCCGGACAGAGTTTCGGCGCCTTCCTCGCCAAGGGCGTGACGCTCGAGCTGGAAGGCGACGCCAACGACTACGTCGGAAAGGGACTGTCGGGCGGCCGGATCGTCGTCTATCCGCCCAGGGAGGCGGTGAAACTCGTTCCCGAGCGATCGATCATCGTCGGCAACACGGTGCTGTACGGCGCCACCGCCGGCGAATGCTACTTCCGCGGCGTCGCCGGCGAGCGCTTCGGCGTGCGCAATTCGGGCGCGATCGCGGTCGTCGAGGGCGCGGGCGATCACGGCTGCGAATATATGACCGGCGGCATCGTGGTGGTGATCGGCGAGACCGGACGCAACTTCGCCGCCGGCATGTCGGGCGGGATCGCTTATGTGCTCGACGAAGCGGGCGATTTCCCCAAGCGCTGCAATCTCTCGATGGTGGAGCTCGAGCCGGTGGCGGACGAGGAGGACATGATGCAGCGCCATCTGCATTCGGGCGGCGACCTCGAGAGCCACGGCCGCGTGGACGTGATGGCGGACATGAGCCGGCGTGACGCCGAACGATTGCACCAGCTGATCGTCAACCACGCGCGCTACACCGGCTCGACTCGCGCCAGAGAGATCCTGGAGAGCTGGGAGAGCTATCTGCCCAAGTTCCGCAAAGTGATGCCGGTCGAATATCGCCGCGCGCTCGCAGAGCTCGCGGCGCAGAACGCAGGCGAGGCGTTGCTGGCTGCGGGAGAGTAGGACGGCCGCGCACGGGAGAGATTGCGTCGTGTCGGACCTCAAATTCGTGGCGCGAAAATTGCTAATCGATCAGACGTCTGCGGAGAAACGCCTTTGGTCGGCGCTACGCAGGCATGGGGTCGACGGGTTTCGATTCCGGCGGCAGGTCGTTCTCAGCGGATTTGTCGTCGATTTCGCCTGTTACGAGGTGAGGCTGATTGTCGAGGTCGATGGCGCGACCCATTCGACGGAATCGGAAATCGCGAGCGGCGAAAGACGGGACGGCTGTTGCGGGCAAACGGCAATTCTGTTTTGAGGTTCACAAACGACGAGGTCTTTCATAACCTGGACGGGGTTGTTGAAACGATCCGTCTGAGACTAATGAGTTGAGGCCTCGGTCAACCGGGGAAATCCCCTCCCCCCTTGTCGGGG
>JBAQGU010000091.1:0-8746 GCA_049287975.1 Roseiarcus sp. | reverse complement strand
CCTATTGACAAAAAAGCCCCCATACGAGCCCGGCCATGACGGAAAACTAGGTGGAAATCAGCGACTGAGCTATTTGTTCTCGTTACCGACCGCCCTCCCGTCCCCCTCGCAGGCGCTCGGCCAGCCTCGGTATCTCCGCATCGAGTTCGGCGTGGGCCGAGATCGTGATCACGTCGGGTTCGTCGCGTGGCGGCTCCAGCGCGGCGAACTGGCTGTCCACCAGCGAGGCGGGCATGTAATGCCCGATGCGCCCCGCGACGCGCGCGCGCAGTTCCTCGGGCGTCGCTTCCAGATAGACGAAGCGCAGTTTCGGCCCGGCCGCCGCGCGCAGCCGGTCGCGGTAGGCGCGCCGCAGCGCGGAGCAGGCGACGACCGTGCGCTCGCCCTGCACGAGCTCGGCCCCGATGCGGTCGAGCCAGGGCCAACGGTCTTCGTCGGTCAGGGGGTGGCCGGACTTCATCTTGGCGCGCGCCGCGTCGGTGTGCAGATCGTCGCCGTCGATGAATTCGGCGGTCAGGGCTTCGGCGAGGCGCACGCCGACCGTCGTCTTGCCGGAGCCCGAGACGCCCATCACGACGATCGCGAAGCCTTCAGAGGCAGGCGGTGATGCCGCCGTCGACATAGAGGATGTGGCCATTGACGAAACTCGAAGCGTCGGAGCTAAGGAAGATCGCGGCGCCGACCAACTCTTCGACGTCGCCCCAGCGGCCCATCGGCGTGCGGCCGGCGAGCCAGGCCGAGAACTTCTCGTCCTCGACCAGCGCCTTGTTCAGTTCGGTGGCGAAATAGCCGGGCGCGATCGCGTTGACCCGCAGCCCGTGCTTGCCCCAATCGGTCGCCATGCCCTTGGTGAGCATCTTCACCGCGCCCTTCGAGGCGGTGTAGGGCGCGATGTTGGTCCGCGCGAGTTCGCTCTGCACCGAGCCGATATTGATGATCCGTCCGCGCTTGCGCGCGATCATGTGCCTCGCGACCGCCTGTCCGACAAAGAAGACGCTGTCGAGATTGGCGCGCATCAGTTCGCGCCAGGTTTCCTCCGGGTAATCCTCCAGCGGCCCGCGGCGCTGGATGCCGGCGTTGTTGACGAGCACGTCGATCGGCCCGACCTCTCTTTCGATCCGAGCGACGGCCGCGCCGACGGCGGCGCGATCCGTGACGTCGAACGCCGCCGGATGCGCTTTCGCGCGCGATGCTGCGAGTTCGGCGACGACTTTCTCGACCTTGGCCGCGTCCCGCCCGTTGACGACCACCGTCGCCCCCGCGCCGGCTAGGCCGCGCGCCAGCGCGAGGCCGATGCCCGCGGACGAGCCGGTGACGAGCGCGACGATTTGCGGAAGCGCGAACAGACGCTCGATCAGCTTGGTCACGGACGTTTCTTTCCCGCTTTCGATCGGCCGCTGGGGGCGGCGGCGCTGCAATGATAGCGGCATCGAGACGGGAAGGGCAGGGGGATAATTTTGTCGGCGGGGGAAGGATCGCCGAGCGTCAACCCGGTCGGCGACTGGCGCTCCGGTCTCTCCCGTCCCCGTAAGGACGGGGAGGGGAATCGCGCGCTATCACTCGGCCGCGGCGGTGGCGAAACTGGGATGGGGTCGGCTCTCCGTACGCGCGGACGCGGGCGCCGGTCCCAACGACCTGCGGAACCATAAGGCATAGATCGCGGGCAGCAGGAACAGCGTCAGGAACGTCGCGACCGACAGCCCGCCCATGATCGTATAGGCCATCGGCCCCCAGAACGCGCTCTCGGATAGCGGGATCATCGCGAGGATCGCCGCCAGCGCGGTGAGCGCGACCGGGCGCGCGCGCCGCATCGTGGCGAAGACGATCGCCTCGCGGCGAGAGAGCCCGCGGTCGCGCACGTCGCTCTCGATCTGGTCGACCAGGATGACGGTGTTGCGCATGTCCATCCCCGCGAGCGCGATCAGCCCCAGCAGCGCCACGAAGCCGAACGGCTTGTGCGCGAGATTGAGCGCGATCGAGGCGCCGACGATTCCCAGCGGCGCCGTGAAGAACACGATCGCGAGCCGCGAAAAGCTCTGCATCTGCATCATCAGCAGCGTCAGCATCGCAAGGATCATCACCGGGAACAGGACCGCGATCGACGCGATGCCCTTCTGCGATTCCTCGATCGCGCCGCCGGTCTCGATGCGATAGCCCGGCGGTAGCGATTCGCGTATCCCGGCCAGCTTCGGCAGCAGCGACTTCGAGACGTCGGGCGGCTGCGCGCCGTCGACGACGTCGCCGAGCGCCGTGACGACGATTTCGCGGTCCTTGCGCCATATGATCGGTTCCTCGACGCTTCTCACGATCTTCGCGACCTGACCGATCGGGACGGCGACGCCGCCCCGCGTCTCGATGGTCAGATCCGCGACGCGATCGAGCGCGGCGCGTTCGCTGGGAATCGCGCGAGCCACGATGTCGATCCGCTCGTCGCCGGCGCGGATCGTCGTCACCGTCGCGCCGTCGATCAGCGTCTGCAGCGTCTGCGCGATGTCCTGCGGCGTGAGGCCGAAGGCCCGCGCGCGAGCTTGATCGACGTCCAGTCGCAACGACGGCATCTTCTCGCCCCAATTGAGATGCGCGTCGATGACGCGATCGTCGCCGCGCATCACGTCGCGCACCTTGGCTGCGATTTCGCGCACCTGGTCGGCATCCGGGCCGATCACCCGGAATTGCACGGGAAAGCCGACCGGTGGCCCGAAGTTGAACCGATCGACGCGCACCCGCGCCGCGCTCAGCGCGCCGTTGGCGACCGCCGCCTCGATGCGCGCCTTGATCCGCTCGCGCGCGTCGACGTCCTTGGCGACGATGACGATCTGGGCGAAGGATTCGTTCGGCTGCACCGGCTGCAGGCCGAGCCAGAACCGCGGCGAGCCCTTGCCGATGTAGGTCGTGTAGCTCGACGCGTCCTCGTCGCCCGCGATCAGCTTTTCGGCTTCGCGCGCGACCTTTTCGGTCGTGCCGATCGCGCTGCCCTCGGCGAGCCGCAGTTCGAAGAACAGCTCGGGCCGCTCCGACAGCGGGAAGAATTGCTGCTGCACCTTGCTGAACTGGCTGAAGCCGACGCCGAGCACGGCGACCGCGACGGCGATGACGACGAGCGGCCGCGCGACGCAAAACTCCAGCGCGCGGCGGAACGCGCGGTACAATCCCGTCGCATAGATCGCCTGCTCGTCGCGACGACGACCGGCTTTCGCGTAGTTCGGCAGGAACTTGTAGCCGACGAACGGCGTGAACAGCACCGCGACGAACCAGGATGCGACCAGCGCGACGCCGACCACCCAAAAAATGCCGCCGGCGTATTCGCCTGTCGCGGAATTGGCGAGGCCGATCGGCATGAAGCCGGCGGCGGTGACGAGCGTGCCCGTCAGCATCGGAAACGCCGTCGAGGTCCAGGCGAACGAGGCCGCCCGCTCGCGGTCCCAGCCCTGCTCGAGCTTTACGACGATCGCTTCGACCGCGATGATCGCGTCGTCGACGAGCAGGCCGAGCGCGATGATCAGCGCGCCGAGCGTGATCCGCTGCAAGTCGAGCCCCATCACCGTCATCGCGACGAACACGATCGCGAGCACGAGCGGAACGGAAGTCGCGACGACCAGCCCCGACCGCCAGCCGAGCGTCAGGAAACCGACGCCGAGCACTATCGCGAGCGCCTCGAGGAAGGAGCGGGTGAATTCGAACACCGCGGCGTCGACCACCTTGGGCTGATCGGCGATCCGCGTGATGACAATTCCCTGCGGCAGGTCGGTCTCGAACTCCGCTAGCGCCGCGTCCAGCGCCTTGCCGAGCGCGAGGATATTGCCGCCCTTCTGCATCACGACGCCCACCTCGAGCGCGGGCCGGCCCTGCGAGCGGATGAGCCACGACGGCGGGTCCTCGTATCCGTGCGTGACAGTTGCGATATCGCCGAGCCGGAATGTCTGGCCGTTGGCGAAGACGGGCGTCTCCTCGACCGCCGCGACGCCCTGCACGGCGCCGCTGACGCGCAGCGGCACGCGCTGTGCGTCGGTCTGGAATTCGCCGGCGGACGCGAGCGCGTTCTGCTTGGCGAGCGAGTCGAGCACGGCCTGTACGGACACGCCGAGCGTGGCGAGCTTGGCATGGCTGAATTCAACGTAGATTCGCTCGCCCTGGTCGCCCAAGAGATCGACCTTGGTCACGTCGGGCAGCCGTTGCAGCCGCTTGCGAAAGGCCTCTACGACTTGCTTCAGCTGCGCGTAGCTCGCGCCGTCGCCGGAGATTGTATAAAGCACCGCGTCGACGTCGCCGAACTCGTCGTTCACCGCGGGGCCGATCACGTCGGGTGGCAGATCGGCCTTCACGTCGGCCATTTTCTTGCGCAACAGCAGGAACAGCATCGGCACTTCGCGCGCCGGCGTCGAATCCTTGAAGACGAAGGAAATCGAGGTAAATCCGGGCTTGGCGTAGGTCTCGATCTTGTCGGTCCAGGGCAGTTCCTGCAGCTTCTTCTCGATCCGGTCGGCGACCTGCCCTTGCATCTCTTCGCTGGTTGCGCCCGGCCAGAAGGCGCTGATGTTGACGTTCTTGATCGTGAACGAGGGGTCCTCGGCGCGGCCGAGACGCGAATAGGCGAGCGCGCCGGCGACGGCGATCATCAGGATCAGGAAGGCGACGAGTTGAGGATGCCGGATCCCCCAATTCGAGAGATTGAACCTGCCCATCAGAGCCCCGCCAGGTTTTCGACGATGCGAACCTTCTGCATGGCGTCGAGCTTGTGGACGCCGAGCGCGACGATCTCCGCCCCTTCCGCCAGCCCCGAGGCGATCCAGGCGGAATCGGAATCATAGGCGGCGACGACGACCGGCGTCGCCGCGATCGCGCCGGCGGAGCGATCGACAGTCCACACTTCCGGTCCCTGTCCCGCATCGAACAAAGCGCCGACGGGAATGCGTGCGAGCGCCGCGGCGCCGTCGTCGAGCGTGACCGTGACGCTCATGCCGAGCCTTGCGGAGGCTGGCGCGTCCGGCAGGCTGAACCGCGCGGCGTAGGTGCGCGTCATCGGGTCGGCGTTGGGCGAGAGTTCGCGCAATTTCGCCGAGGTCGAGACGCCGGGCAGAGCCCAATATTCGACGCGCGCCTTCGCTGCGCGCACGCGCTCGACGAGGTTCTCCGGGACCGCGACGGCGGCCTCCTTCACATCGGTGTGCGCGAGCCGGACGATAGGCGCCCCGGCCGCGACGACCTGGCCCGGCTCGGCCTCGGTCGCGCTGACGACGCCGTCGGCGTCGGCCGTCAGCGTCGCATAGCCCAGCGCGTTCTGCGCCAGAGAGACCGCGCGCTCGGCTCTCGAGACGGCGCTGCGCCCCTGATCCGCGGTTGATTTGGCCTTGTCGAAATCGGCGTTCGCCGACCACCCCTGGCGCGTCAACGAAGTGATGCGCTTCTCCTCGGCCTCGGATTGAACGAGCGCCGCGCGAGCGGAGGCCAGCTCGGCTTGCGCCTGTTCGAGCTGGAGCTGAAAGTCGCTTCTGTCGAGGAAGGCGAGCGTCTCGCCCTTGCGGACGAAGGCGCCGGAGTCGACGAGCCGGACCTCGAGACGGCCGCCGACGCGAAAAGCGAGTTCGCTCTCGGTGCGCGCCTTGACGACGCCAGGCAACGCCTGCGCTCGCTCGCGCGGCTGATAGTGAACCCCAGCGACCAGCACCGGGCGCGGCGGCGCCTCCTGTCGAGCCTGTTTGGGAGCGTCACAGGCGGCGAGGGCGCCGGCGAGCAGGCAGGAAACCAAGGCGACTCGGCGCTTCATGGCGTCAGGCTCCCGCGTTTGGTGGGAAGGGGCCGGGGTGGGTGAGCGCGCGAAGCGCGAATTCGACGACGGCCTCGGGTGGAAGCGAAGTTGGGGAATCGCCGAATTGCGCGATCAGTTGCGGGTGATGGATGCAGGCGCAGGCGCTGAGGGTCTGGGCTGCGAGATATTGCGGATCGCCCGGTCCAAACTCGCCGCGCGCCTGTCCCTCGGCGACGAGCGGGGCAATGATCGCGCAGCAGTCCTGCTTGAACGTTTCGATCGCCGGCCAGCGCTCGCTCATCGCGATTTCGCAAATTTCATGGACGCGCGATTGATTGACCATCTGGTCGCGCATGCAATGATGCATCATCAGCAGCACAGCGCCGAAACGCTCGGAGGCCGAGCCAGGACCGCTGGCGATCCGCCGACCCTCCGCGATGATCGCGCCCAGCTGACTGGCGGCGACGGCCTCGGAGAGCGCCTGTTTCGACGGATAGAAGCGATAGACGTTGGCGCTCGACATGCCGAGCCGGTCCGCGACGTCCGCGATCGTCGCGCGCGCCCCGAGTTCGCGGATGAGGTCCCAGGCGACCTCGAGAATGCGAGCGCGGGTCTCCTCGGGGCTGCGGCGCTGCTCGACAACGTTCGGGACCAAGTTCGTAAGCCTCTTTGATGACGAGTGACGATTTACAGTTTTTATCACAGTTCAGTCCTAAGTCAATAGGGGACCCTTTCTCCTCGAGGGAGAAGGTGGCGCCACCTTCCCCCACAACGAGGAAGGGAAACTATCGAAAAGCCCTTCCCCGCGACCCAAGACGGCGCTAGTCTCGCTTCCGAGGAGGCCGCCTCGTACCGCGTAAGGAGTCCGCTGTGAAAGCGTTGGGCCTCTCGTTTTCCCTTTTCGTCTTCGCCTCGCTCGCCGCCCCGCCGGCGGAAGCTCATTTCCGCGGGGGGTTTCACCCGTCGGCCCGGATCGGGCCGACGCACGGCGGGGATCTCCGGAATGGATTTCGCAGACAACAGAATCAGCAGGGCGGGTCGGGAAGCGACTGGTCTGCGTTGCCGGACACGGCGGACGCGCCAGATACGCCGTCCGACGCCGCGCCGGGCGCCGCTCCGCCGCAATACGTGCCGGTTCCCGTCCCCGTCCCCTACTGGATTGGGCGCTGGACGCCTTGGCGCCCTCGGCTGATCTTGATCGGCGAACAGCAGCGACCGCACGGCGCGATGCCCAAGGTGGTTTACGGCGATCCCCTGCCCGAGGAGGGCGCCCGCCCTTGACCCCGATGCGTGGGCGCGCCTATGCGTGTGCCGCCAGTCGGCCGGACGACCGTCGCCTTCGGGCGGAGGAAAGTCCGGGCTCCACGCGGACACGGCGCCGGATAACGTCCGGCGGGGGTGACCCCAGGGATAGCGCCACAGAAAGCAAACCGCCGGCTCAAAGCTCGAAAGGGCGAGGCCGGTAAGGGTGAAAGGGTGCGGCAAGAGCGCACCGCGTCGGCGGCAACGTCGGCGGCACGGCAAGCCCCGCCGGGAGCAAGACCGAATAGGAGCGACGCGCGCCGCCGCGAGGCGTCGCGGGGCCTGTCTGCTGGCCTAGTCGCTCGGGTTGGTTGCTAGAGGCGCCCGGCGACGGGCGTCCCAGAGGAATGGTCGTCGCGTCGGAGGCGAGAGCTTCCGGCCATACAGAACCCGGCTTACAGGCCGGCTGGCGTTTTTTCAGGTCCGGCTTCACGCGGTGGGGAGAAGGCCAATGATCCCGAAAGTTCTGATCGTCGGCGCCGGCCCGGTCGGCCTGACGATGGCGGCGGAACTGGCGCGCTATGGCGTACCGGTCCGCATCGTCGACAAGGCCGCGCAGCGAACCGACAAATCCAAGGCTCTGGTGCTCTGGAGCCGGACGCTGGAATTGCTCGACCGCTCGGGCTGCAGCGCCGCGTTTGTCGCGGCAGGACACAAGGTCACGGCCGCCAACATGATCGCGGGCGACAAAACGGTCGGCCACGTCGGCCTTTCCGGCGTCGCGAGCCCTTATCCCTTCGCGCTGATGCTGCCGCAATCGGAGACCGAGCGACTGCTCGACGAGCATCTGGCGAAGTTGGGCGTCGCTGTCGAGCGCCAGGTCGAGGCGATCGGCTTCACGCAGACGCAAACCGGCGTGACGACGATCCTGCGGCGGCCCGACGGGGCGGAGGAAAAAGTCGAGACCGAATGGCTGATCGGCTGCGACGGCGCGCACTCCACGGTTCGCCATGGCCTGGGCCTCGGGTTCGAAGGCGACACTCTGCAGAGCGACTGGATTCTGGCGGACCTCCACATTGCCGGGTTCACGATCCCGGACTCGGAATTGGCGATCTATTTCCATGCGGACGGGGTTCTGGCAACCTTCCCGATCTCCCCTGGCCGCTATCGCATCATCGCCGACATCGGCGTCTCGAAAAACGCGCATCCCGACGACCCGAGCCTGGCCGAAGTGCAGTCCGTCGTCGATCGTCGTGGACCCGCAGGGCTGAAGCTCTCCGATCCGATCTGGCTGTCCGCGTTTCGGATCAACGAACGCAAGGTGAAGGACTATAGGTCGGGTCGTGTGTTCGTCGCGGGCGACGCCGCGCACGTGCACAGCCCGGCCGGCGGCCAGGGCATGAACACGGGCATGCAGGACGCGATGAATCTCGCCTGGAAGCTGGCGCTCGCGTTTGAGTCTAGTCCTGCTGCGGAGAGGTTGCTCGCCAGCTACAGCCCGGAGCGCAGCGCGGTCGGCGAACAGGTGCTCAAACAGGCGGGCCGTCTGACGGCGATCGCCGTATTGCACAATCCCGCCGCCCAGGCGGTGCGCGATTTCGTCGGCGGCCTGCTGTTGGGGCTCGCCCCGGTCCGTCGCGCGATGGCCGAAACCCTGACCGAAATCGCGATCGGCTATCCCAAGGGTCCGCTGAATGGCCCCCACGGCGCCGGCGGTCCCGCTCCCGGCGAACGCGTACCGCCCGTGGCGGGCCAGAC
>JBAQGU010000090.1:0-11848 GCA_049287975.1 Roseiarcus sp. | reverse complement strand
GGCCTGGGTCGCGAGCGAGGCGATGTCGAGCCTGACGCCGGGGCCCATCGTCGAGGAGATCGCGGCGCGCTGCAGATACGTGCCTTTCGCTCCCGCCGGCTTGGCTTTGGTCACCGCATCGACGAAGGCGCGGATGTTCTGTGAGAGCTGGGATTCGCCGAACGAGACCTTGCCGACCGAGCCCTGCACGATACCCGCCTTCTCCACGCGGAACTCGACCGAACCGCCCTTCGAGGCGACGACCGCGTTGGCGATGTCCATCGTCACGGTGCCGACTTTCGGATTGGGCATCAGGCCGCGCGGGCCGAGCACCTTGCCCAGACGTCCGACGAGCGGCATCATGTCCGGGGTGGCGATGCAGCGGTCGAACTCGATCGTCCCGCCCTGCACGGCCGCGACCAGGTCCTCGGCGCCGACGACGTCGGCCCCGGCGTTGCGCGCCTCTTCCGCCTTCGCGCCGCGCGCGAACACCCCCACCCGCAACGTGCGGCCGGTGCCGTTGGGCAGGTTGACGACGCCGCGCACCATCTGGTCCGCGTGCTTGGGATCGACGCCGAGATTCATCGCGAGTTCGACCGTCTCGTCGAATTTGGCGCTCGCGCCGGACTTGACCATCTTCACCGCCTCGTCGAGCGGATAGAGCTTGGTGCGGACGACGCTCTCGCGCGCTTTTCGGATTCTCTTGCCAGCGTGACTCATCGCCTACCCCACCACCTCGAGGCCCATCGAACGGGCGGAACCTTGGATCATTCTCATCGCCGCCTCGATCGACTCGCAATTGAGATCGACGATCTTCTTCTCCGCGATTTCGCGCACCTGCGCGTTCGTCACCTTGCCGACGAAGCCGCGGCCAGGCGTCTTGGCGCCCGAGGCCGGCTTCTTGCCGATCTTCAGGCCCGCCGCCTTCTTCAGGAAGAAGGTCACCGGCGGCTGGCGCATTTCAAAGGTGAAGGAACGGTCCTGATAAGCGGTGATGACGACCGGAATCGGCGAGCCCTTCTCCATCTGCGCGGTGCGCGCATTGAAAGCCTTGCAGAATTCCATGATGTTGAGACCGCGCTGGCCGAGCGCGGGACCGATCGGCGGCGACGGATTGGCGGCGCCCGCCGGCACTTGTAACTTGATATAGCCGGTAATTTTCTTTGCCATGAGGCTGCTCCCAAAGCAGCGAGGCCGCGCGCTATCGAAGCGACGGCCGCGCCAGTTGCAGTTTCGTGGTGCGAACGTCGATCCCGGCTGGCGACCGGGCGTTCTCCCACGTGCGAAGCGCGCGGGTTAGCAGGTTCGGGCAGGCGACGCAACCTTGCCGAAACGTGGCCCGGCCTGCGCGCCGCTGCCGCTCATGGCCAGAAATCGCCATCCATCGCGCGTTCGAACGGCCACGGACATTCCGCCGGAAATACGTCCTCCCCCAGTCCCGTCTCGATCGCCGCCTTGCGCCGTGCATAGCGATAGGCCGACTTGGCGATGCCGTCGATCTGCGACCTCAGGCTCGGATTGTCGTCCAGCAGATCGGCGATTTCGTCGCGTGCGTTTGCGATCGAGAGGCGCCAGGAATTCCCTTGCCCCTCCGGCTGGAACTTCCACTTCAGGAGATGCAGCAGCAAGACCGTCAGACGGCTGACGAATTCGCGCTTTTCGGTCTTGCCCATGCTTTCGATTTCCTCGGCGATATGCTCGAGGTCGGCCCGAGCGAGTTCGCCGGCGCGCAACAGCTCGGCCTGTTCGCGGCTCCAGGCGTAGAAATCTCGATCGTAAAGCGTGGTTTTATTAGCGGTCATTTCCAGACTTGAGATATAGCTTCGCAGCTACCCGGCGCTCTTCAATTCCTTCAGCTTGCCGAACACGGAATCGACGTTGAGCGGTTCCTCGGTCGGCTTCGGCTTCGGCGTGGGCGCGCCGAAAACTTCGGCCTGGCTCGTCGGCGAGGGTTTGGCGGTCGTGATCTCGGCGGAGACGAGCGTCTGGGAGCGGTCCTCTTCGACTTTCGGACGATCCTTGGCGGCGCGGTTGACCTCGAAATCGAGATCGATCTGCGAACAGAGGCCCAGCGTCACCGGGTCCATCGGCTGCAAGTTGGCGGAATTCCAATGGCTGCGCTCGCGGATCGCCTCCAGCGTATGCTTGGTGGTGCCGACGAGGCGCATGATCTGCGCGTCCTTCAGCTCGGAATGGTTGCGCAGCAGCCAGAGGATCGCGTTCGGACGGTCCTGCCGGCGTGAAAGCGGGGTGTAGCGGGCGCCGCGCGGCTTCTTGAACTCGGGCACGCGCGTTTTCGACGTCGCCAGTTGCAGCCGGCGCTGCGGATTGGCCTCGGCGGCGGCGATTTCCTCGCGCGTCAGCTGGCCGGTTGAAATCGGATCGTACCCCTTGATGCCCGTCGCGACTTCGCCGTCGGCGATGCCTTTGACCTCGAGCGGGTGCAAACGGCAAAACTCGGCGATCTGATCGAACGTCAGCGAAGTGTTTTCGACCAGCCAGACCGCAGTGGCCTTCGGCATCAATGGCGTGTCGCTCATAACGGGCTCCTTGGACCTACGAGGGAACGCCGCCGCCCTTCACCTGGGGCGAGGCGAAACCTCACAATTAAACTCGAGGGGAAACGGCGGATATAATCGGCGCGGCGAAATAATGCAACGGGCTGTCGAAACTTGCGCTCGGCGCTGCGCCCCTGCGTGGGCCTCGCGCGCCTCGACCCGCCGTGAAGTACTCGGTATCGACTGCGCGCCTTGATCTACGGCCACGGTGCGGTATAGTTTACCGTCGACGGCCGCGATCAACATCTAAAGAAGATACAGTGCACTTCCGGCGTTGTCGCGCTGTAGCCTAGGGGAAACGGGATGCGGGACATCAGACAGGCGCACGAAGCCCTGCTGGCGCGAATTCTCGAAGGAAACGGCAGGGCGTCGCGCGCCCAGCGGCGCGCCGCGTTCGACAACGCGGGGCTCACCGAGCCGCTACGCACTCTGGTCGACAAGGTCGCGACGCAAGCCCATCTGGTCGGCGACGAGGATATCGCATCGGCGCGGGCGAGCGGCCTCGACGAGGACCAGATTTTCGAGATCGTGGTCTGCGCTGCAATCGGTCAAGCCACGCGCCAGCACGATGCGGCGCTCGCGGCCCTCGACGCCGCGTGTGGCAAGGCGTGAGCCGATGCGTCTCGCCGTCCTCGACAAAGGTCACGGCTTCGGCACGAAGGCGCTGTTCGCGATCATACGCGCGGCGTCGCGCCATCCGGCGCCCGAGGCCCTCAAGCTGGTCATGTACCGTCCCGAGTTTTACGGCACGCCGATGCAGAAGATCACCCAGGACGCGATGCGCGGGCCTTCGGCTTGGTCTGTCGGCGACCGGGAACTCATGGCCGCGCTCATCTCGAAGATGAACGCCTGCGAATACTGCATCAAGGCGCACACCGCCGTCTCGGCGAAGGCGTATCGCGATCCAGCCAAGGTCTCCGCCGCCCTCGCCGATCTCGAGACCGCGCCCCTCGATGAGCCGCTTCGGGCGACCCTGCGCATGCTCGCCAAGCTCACGCGCGAGAATGCGGTCGGTGCGGACGACATGCGCGCCGTACTGGCTGCCGGCGTCTCGCGCGAGCAGATACGGGACGCGCTCTCCGTCGCCTTCGTTTTCAACGCGATGAACCGCTTGGCCGAAGCCTTCAAATTCGAAGTGGGAGAGCCCAAAGCCTTCGAAGCGGGCGCGCGGTACCTGCTAGCGCGCGGCTATCGCTGACGCGATGGCTGCGCTGGCGCCTGTGCAGTTTCGTCGCCATGACCGGAGCGGGCTCAGGTGATGGCGCATGTCGCCAGCGCGATGAGTTCGCCGGCGTGGGGTCGACGCCTCATTCGGCCGCCGCGATGCGCGAGGATCCGCCGGGATGGGCGCGACCGCGTCGCCCGCTCCATGCTTGGGCGAGACGATCGAGATAGAGGTAGACGACGGGCGTCGTGTAGAGCGTCAGCACCTGGCTGACCAGGAGGCCGCCGACGATGGAAATCCCCAGCGGCTGCCGCAACTCGCTGCCCTCGCCGAAGCTGAAGCAGAGCGGCAACGCGCCGAGCATGGCGGCCGTCGTCGTCATGATTATGGGCCGAAATCGGATCACCGCCGCGTGGAAGATCGCCTCGCGGCTCTCCATCTTGTACTCGCGCTCCGCCTGCAATGCGAAATCGATCATGAGGATGGCGTTCTTCTTCACGATGCCAATCAGCAGGATGACGCCGATCAGCGCGATGATGGTGAAGGGGATGCCGAACATGATCAGCGCGAGCACGGCGCCGACGCCCGCCGACGGCAGCGTCGACAGGATCGTGAGCGGATGAATAAAGCTCTCGTAGAGAATCCCCAACACGATGTAGACCGCCGCCAGCGCCGCCACGACCAGAAGCACCTCGTTGCTGAGCGATTGCTCGAATACCAGCGCCGTGCCTGCGAATCCGCCGATCAGATCGCTTGGCAGGTTTATCGCCTGGACCGCGCGCTGGATCGAGGCCTGCGCATCGCTCAACGACTTGCCCGGCATGAGATTGAAGGAGATCGTCGCGGCGACGAACTGGCTCTGGTGGTTGACGGCGAGAGGCGTGTTGCCCGGCGCGAATTTCGCGAAGGCCGAGAGCGGAATCATGTTCTCGGCGGATGTCGCGACCGATGAGCCGGTCGATGCGCTGCTGTTTCCGGTCGAAGCGATGGTCGCCTGCGCGGCGGTGCGAACCGCGTTGTTCGCGGCCGAACTCGTCGAGCTGCTGTCGCTGGTCGTCGAGCTCGTGCTGGCGGCCGAAAGCGCCAACGGCACGACGTTGTTGGACAGTGACACGACGTTGTTTGATATCGACGTGCCGCTGTTGGCCGCCGACGCGGCGGCGGATGACAGCGAAGGCGTCACCGGCGGCGTCTGCGCCACTGAGGCGACCGTCACGCCCCTCGCTGTTCCCGCGTTCACCGAACCCGCGCTGAGTTGGGTCGTGGCCGATCCGCTGGGCTGGCCGCCGGACGTGCTGACCCAGATTTGATTCAGCGTCGAGGGGCGTTGCCAATATTGCGGCGCCACCTCCATCACCACATGATACTGGTTGAGCGCCTGGTAGATCGTCGAAACCGATCGTTGTCCGAACGCGTCGTACAGCGTGTTGTCGATCTGGTACATCGTCAGGCCCAGACGCGAGGCGGTGTCCCGGTCCACGGTGACTTCGGTCTCGAGGCCGTTTTGCTGCTGATCCGAGTTCAGGTCGGTGAAAGTCGTCTTGTCCTTCTCCAGCTCGGCGAGCAGCTTTGGCGCCCATTTATAGACCTCCGCCGTCGTGTCGCCGAGGATCGTGTACTGGTAGGTCGCGTTGCTGGAGCGGCCGCCGACGCGGATGTCCTGAACGGGAATCAGATAGAGTCTAGCCCCCGGAATGCTCGCGAGTTCGCGGCGCAGCCGCCCCATCACGACTTGGATGCCGTCGCGCTGGCCGAGCGGCTTCAGCGACATGTAGATCGCCGCCGTGTTGAGCTGAGAGGTGCGGCCGCCGCTTCCGGAACCGGCGGAGCCGACGACGTGCTGCACGGCCGGATCGTGCTCGACGATCGACATCATCTGCGTGAATTTCTGGCTCAGCAACTGGAACGAGACGCTCTGGTCCGCCACCAGCGACGCAATCATCATCCCGGTGTCCTGCTGCGGAAAGAAGTCCTTCGGAATCTGCCGGATCAGCCAGACGTTCAGCGCGATCGTCGCGATCAGCGTGCACAGCACCGCGAAGCTGTGGTCGAGCACGGTCGTCAGGGAGCGGGCATAGCCGTCCTGCACGATCTGAATAAGGCTCCGACGCGGCTTGTTCTTGGACCTGGGGGCGAGACGCAGCATGAGCGCGCACATCATGGGCGTCGTGGTCAGCGAGATCGCCATCGAAACCAGGATGGCCAGCGAGAGCGTGAGTGCGAATTCGCGAAACAGCCGCCCGACGATGCCGCCCATCAGCAGGATCGGCAGGAACACCGCGACCAGCGAAACCGTGATGGAGACGACCGTGAAGCCTATGTCGCGCGCGCCCGTCAGCGCCGCCTGGACGCGCGGCATCCCCTCCTCGAGATGCCGGGTGATGTTCTCGAGCACCACGATCGCGTCGTCGACGACGAACCCGGTCGCGATCGTCAGCGCCATCAGCGAGAGATTGTCCAGCGAGAAGCCGAGCAGGTACATCGCCCCGAAGGTGCCGACGATCGAGATCGGGACGGCCACCGCGGGAATCAGCGCGGCGCGGCCGTTGCGCAGGAACACGTAGACGACCCCGACGACCAGCAGCACCGCGATCAGCAGCGTGCGCTGGGTCTCCGCGAGCGACGTGCGAATCGTCGTGGAGCGATCGATCGCAACGCCGATGTCGATGCCCGCAGGCATCGCCGCCTTCAGTTGCGGGATCGCCGCCTTCACCGAATCGACCGTCGTTATGATGTTCGCGCCGGGCTGGCGGAAGACGATCACCACGACTGCATGCTTGCCGTCGGCCAAGCCGATGTTGCGTATGTCCTGGACGGAGTCCTCGACGTCAGCCACATTTTTCAGCAGCAACGGATCGCCATTGCGATACGCGACGACGAGGTTCTGATAGTCTGCAGCGTGATTGGCCTGATCGTTGGTATAGATCTGCCAGCGATGGGCGCCGATGTCGATGTCGCCTTTGGGCGCGTTCGCGTTGGTGTTCGCGAGCGCCGACCGGATATCCTCCAGACCGATGCCGTAGTGCGAGAGTTGCATCGGCTTCAATTCGACGCGCACCGCCGGCTGCGCGGCGCCGCCGATGATGACCTGGCCGACGCCCGAAAGCTGCGAAAGCTGCTGCATCAGCACGTTGCTCGCGGCGTCGTACATCTGGCCGCGCGTCAGCGTCTTCGAGGTCAGCGACAGGATCATCACCGGCGCATCGGCCGGATTCACTTTCCGGTAGGTCGGCTGCGACAGCAGGTTCGTCGGCAGATCCGCCTGGGCGGCATTGATGGCGGCCTGCACGTCCTGCGCGGCGCCGGTGATGCTCCTGTCGAGCCCAAATTGGAGAACAATCTGCGCCTGCCCGATATTGCTCGTAGACGTCAGTTCGGTCACGTCGGCGATCTCAGCGAGATGGCGCTCCAATGGCGCCGCGAGGCTCGTCGCGACGACGTCCGGACTGGCGCCCGGCAATTGCGCCGTCACCCTGATGGTGGGAAAATCGACCTGCGGCAGCGGAGATACCGGGAGCTCGAAATAGCCGAGCGCGCCCGCCAGCGCGATGGCGATCGTCAGCAGCGTGGTGGCTACCGGACGGGCGATGAAGGGCGCCGAGAGGTTCACGACGCGTCACTCCGCCGGAGTGGCCGCGATCGCCGCATCAGGCTCGGCGGCGGGACGGAAGCGGGCGCCGATCTGGTCGATCGCGAGGTAGACGACGGGCGTGGTGAACAGGGTCAGCAACTGGCTGACCAGCAGGCCGCCGACGATGCAGATGCCCAACGGCTGGCGTAGCTCCGATCCGGTTCCCTGCCCGAGCATGAGCGGCAGCGCCCCGAGCAGCGCCGCCATCGTGGTCATCAGGATCGGCCGGAAACGCAGGAGGCACGCCTGATGAATGGCGTCGCGCGGGCTCTTGCCCTCCACGCGCTGCGCCTCGAGCGCGAAATCGATCATCATGATCGCGTTCTTCTTCACGATGCCGATCAAGAGGATGACGCCGATGATCGCGATGATGTCGAAATCGTCGCCGACCAGCCGAAGAGCGAGCAAGGCGCCCACGCCGGCCGAGGGCAGCGTCGAAAGAATCGTGATCGGATGCAGGAAGCTCTCGTACAGCACCCCGAGCACGATGTAGACCGCGGCCACCGCGGCGGCGATCAACATCAGTTCGTTCGACAGCGACTTCTGGAACGCCGAGAGGGCGCCCTGATAGGCGGTGTTGAAGCTCGCCGGCAATCCGACGTCCGCCTCGGCCTGGCGGATGGCGTCAACGGCGCTGCCGAGCGAAGCGCCCGGGGCGAGATTGAAGGAGATCGAAATCGAGGGGAATTGGCCGAGATGCTCGATCTGCAACGGGCCGTCCCGTTCGGACAGCGTCACGATGGCCGACAGCGGCGTCTGTCCCGTGGTCGCCGTGGACGAGGGCAGATATATTCCGGCCAGGGCTTCCCGCAGATCCCGCACATCGTGCAGGTCCGCATTCAGAATGATGCGGTACTGGTTGGACTGGGTGTAGTAGGTCGAAGCGATGCGCTGGCCGAACGCGTCGTAGAGCGCGTTGTCCACCGTGGCCGGCGTAATGCCGAATCGCGCCGCGGTCTGACGGTCGATCGTCATCATCAGCTGACGGCCGCGCTGCGCCATATCGGTGGAGACGTCCTGGAAGATCGGCATCTCCTGCATCCGCTGGACGAGGCGCGGAACCCAGGCCGCAAATTGCGATTGATCCGGATTCTCGAGAAAGAACAGATATTGCGCGCGCCCGACGGTGCTGTCGATCGTCAGATCCTGCACCGGCTGCATGGCGATCGAAATGCCCCGGACGTTCCGGGTTTCTTCCTCGATGCGGCGAATGATCTGACTGGCGTTTTCGTCGCGGTTGTCGCGCGGCTTCAAGGTGATCAGCATGCGGCCGCTGTTGAGCGTCGTGTTGGTCCCGTCGACGCCGATGAACGAGGAGAGCCCCGCGACGTCGCGATCTTTGAGAATCGCATCCGCCAGGGCCTGCTGTCGCTCGGCCATCGCGGGAAAGGAGATGTCCTGCGCAGCGGTGGTGATTCCCTGAATCGCGCCGGTGTCCTGCACCGGGAAAAATCCCTTAGGGATTTCCATGTACTGCGCGACGGTCACGGCGAGCGTCAGCAACGCGACGAACAGGGTCAGGTTCTGATGGTCCAGCACCCAGGTCAAGCCGCGGTCATATTGCCTGATGATCCAGTCGAACCCGCGCTCGGCAGCCAGATCGAGCCGGTTGCGGGCGCTCTCCGGCCGATGCCGCAGGATCAGCGCGCACATCATCGGCACCAGCGTGAGCGAGACGACCGCGGAGAGAACGATCGTCATCGCCAGCGTGACCGCGAATTCGTGGAACAGCCGCCCGACGACGTCGCCCATGAACAGCAGCGGAATGAGGACCGCGATCAGCGACACCGTCAACGACACGATCGTGAAGCCGATCTCGTCAGAGCCTTGCAGCGCGGCCTGGAGCGGCGATTTCCCCATCTCGAGGTAGCGCGCGATGTTCTCGATCATGACGATCGCATCGTCGACGACGAAGCCGGTAGCGATCGTCAGCGACATCAGCGACAGATTGTCGAGCGAAAAGCCGAACAGATACATTCCCGCGAACGTTCCAACGATCGAAAGCGGCGCCGACAAACTGGGGATCAGCGTCGCGCGGAGGTCGCGCAGGAACACGAAGATCACCAGCACCACCAGCACGACCGCGAGCCCGAGCTCGAATTCGACGTCGTTGACCGATGAGCGGATGGTCCCAGTCTGGTCGGAGAGGATCGTGACGTCCAAGCCGGCGGGCAGCGTCTTCTCCAGCCTGGGCAGCGCCGCCTTGACCGCGTCGACCACCGCGATCACGTTGGACCCGGGCTGGCGCTGCACGTTGAGGATGATGGAGGGCGTGCGGTTGGCCCAACCGGCGAGCTCGTTGTTCTCTGGACCTTCGACGACCGTCGCCACGTCCGAAAGCCGGACGGGACCGCCATTCTTATAGGCGACTATGATCTGCCGGTAATCCTCGGCGGTCTGCAACTGATCGTTGTTGTTGATAATCGTGTCCTGCGAAGGGCCGTCGAAGTTTCCCTTGGGCAGATCGGTGTTCTCGTTGGTGATGTCGGTGCGGATATCGTCGATGGCCAGTCCATATGCGGCCAGCGCGCGAGGATTTATCTGGACCCTCAGCGCCGGCCGTTGGCCGCCAGCGATCGAAACCAACCCCACGCCCGACACTTGCGAGAGCTTCTGCGCCATCCGCACGTCGGCGATGTCCTCGACCTGCGTCAACGGCAGCGTCTTCGAGGTCACCGCGAAAGAGATCACGGGCGTGTCAGCGGGGTTGACCTTGGCGTAGACCGGCGGCGCCGGAAGTCCGGAAGGCAAGAGGTTCGTCGCCGCGTTGATGGCCGCCTGCACCTCCTGCTCGGCGACGTCCAACGTTATGTCCAACCCGAACTGCAATGTGGTGACCGAAGCGCCCGCCGAGCTGATTGAACTCATCTGGTTCAATCCGGGCATTTCGCCGAACTGCCGCTCCAACGGCGCGGTCACCGCCGTCGTCATCACTTCCGGGCTGGCGCCGGGATAAAAGGTCGAGACCTGAATGGTGGGATAATCCACCTCCGGCAAGGCCGAAACCGGCAGGAAGCGATAACCTACGATGCCGACGAGCAGAATCGCGACCATCAGCAGCGTCGTCGCCACCGGACGCAGGATGAAAATGCGGGACGGGCTCATTGCGGCGAGCCGCTGCGGCCGGCGGCGGCCTTCGGCGAGGGCGACGGGGACGGCGAGGGAGACGGGGTCGGCGAGGGCGACGAGTGCGGCTCCCCGTCCTGCGCATCAGAGCGCCTGTGCCGGCCTTGCTTGGGGCTCTCGCCGTTCGACGGCTCGCTACCGTCCCGGTCCGATGTCGCGGCCGGATTGGCCTGATCCGGCACGACCTTGACCTTTGTCCCGTCGCGAAGCCGATCGGCGCCGTCGACCACGACTTCATCTCCCGCCGCGAGGCCGGAAAGGATTTGCACCCGGTCGCCGTCGACGAGGCCAGTTTTCACCACCTGAACCGCGACCCTTCCGTCGGCCTTGATTTTGTAGACGAACGCGCCCGGCGCGCCGTGTTGGACCGCCGCGACCGGCGCGACCGTCACGCCGGGCAGTTTCTGGACGAGCAGACGAGCATTCACGAACTGGTTGGGAAACAGCGACTCGTCGGTATTCGGAAAGGTGGCGCGCAACTTCACGGTGCCGGTGCTGGTGTCGATCAAATTGTCGAAGCTTTCCAGGGTCCCGGTGGCGATCGGCTTGGAGTCCGAGCGATTGTAAGCCGTGACCGTGAGCGTCTTTCCCGCCCTCGCCAGCGGCCAGACTTTTTCAACGTCGTCCTCGGGAATGACGAAGATGACCGAGATGGGTTGCAGCTGGGTCAGCACGACCAGCCCGGCCGTGCTCGTCGTCTGCACATAATTGCCGGGATCCACCAGGCGCAGTCCGACCCGCCCGGTGACCGGCGCCACGATGTGGCAATAGACGAGGTTGAGCTTGTCGGTCTCTATCGCGCCCTGATCCTGAGCCACGGTGCCTTTGTCCTGCTCGACCAGGAATTCCTGGTCGGCGACCTGCTGCATGGCGATCGAGTCCTGCCTGCCGAGCGTCTCAAACCGCTTGAGATCGGATTCGGCTTGTTTCAGAAGACCTTGGTCGTGTGCGAGGGTTCCCTCGGCCGTGTCCAGGGCGGCCTGATAGGGGCGAGGATCGATCTGCGCGAGGAAGTCGCCTTTCTGAACGACCTGGCCCTCCTTGAAGCCCACCGACAGCAATTGCCCGTTGATTTGGGTCTGCACGGTGACCGTCGCGAGCGGCGTCACGGTTCCCAACGCGGTAATCACGTCGTTGATGTCGCCGGCGGCGATCTTCGCGGCGCCGACCTGTTGCATCTCCTGCGGTGGCCTGCGCCCTCCCGATCTGTCGGTCAGGAACAGGCGCCACGCCCCGACCCCCAGCAGAATCAGAACTACGAGGGCGAACGCTGGCCCGAGGCGCGACTTCTTGCGCACTTTCGCCGGAGGCGGCGGCGCCAGCGGCGGCGCATCGACGCGGCGTTCGTCGACGCGGCGTTCGCTCCTTCCGACCACTTCATTCATGAAC
>JBAQGU010000089.1:0-14505 GCA_049287975.1 Roseiarcus sp. | reverse complement strand
CGGGCGCCTGGTTCGGGGTTCGCGCCATCGGCGCGGCGCCGCCACGGCTGGCGCCTTATCTCGCGGCGGCTTTCGCCTGCAATTTCACTTTGGCCGTCCTCAGCGAGGACCTGACCGACTTGTCCTGGTTCACGGTGCTGGCCATAGCGATCATTCTGGCGGATATCGCGGCCCGCAGCCAATATCGGACGACCCGCCCCTCCGCCGCCTATCTCGCGCATTTCTAGCCCGGAGGGGCCGGACGGCGACGGGTGCGCGACCCCGAGCGAGGAAAGCCCCTCGAAGAGCGCGAGAAAAACGCGAGGATGATGAGATAGACCAGGCATAGCGCCATGGCGATCCTGAACAGGAATATCTTCCAATACAAGACATTGGCGAGAGCGGCGCAACGATGGCGAAACAGGACCATCCGCTCCTTCGCGTCTTCGGGCGGCATGACGAAATCGTCGGGGCCCATCGACCGCCGCACATAGAACGGGAAGCCAGGTATCACGACCAAGCGAGGGTATATCGCGAGTATCAGTACGATGATGGCGCACAACGGAAGCAGCAGATACATCGGGACAAAGGGTGGGAACTGGGTGCGGAAAGTCGTGACTGTGGAGATGCGATCGGGTCAGCGGCGACCCATCCGTCATTGCGAGGAGCCCTTGCGACGAAGCAATCCAGGGGCCACAACATCCGCGGCGTCAGCAACCCAGACGGTCGTACTGCGGCCCCTGGATTGCTTCGCTTCGCTCGCAATGACGGACAGGGAATTGGCTCACTTGTTTCTGCGTGTCGCCTTGGCGCGCGGTTTCGGCAGGGATACGTACCGGCCGACATTCTCGAGGGATTCTACGATTGCGCGCTCGAGCACGAGCCAATTGTGGCGCGGGCCGCGTCGACGGCGGGACGCGACGCTTTCCGGCGGGGGCCCGCATGCGCCCAGCGCGCCTTCGGATGTGGAACCATAATCATAGTCTCCGACTTGAGTCTGTGAACTGCTCGTCGAAGGAGCCGCGCAGCCGATGCAGATGGAACATGCCGGCGAAGCGGCGAAGCACAAAAGAGGCGGGCATGAGAACAAATCCGCGAAGGCATAGACTCATTTCTGGCTGAACCCGTTTTACTGCTGCGAGGGTATCCATCGTGAGCGAGCAAGGACTGCCGGTGAGCGATAGGGTTGCCCTCGACGCGCCGTTCATGCCCTCGCCCGGAGAGATCAAACAGCCCGATCGACCGAAGCTGCGGGACGTTTTGGGTCCGGGGCTGATTACCGGCGCTTCCGACGACGATCCCAGCGGAATCGCCACCTACTCGCAGGCGGGCGCACAGTTCGGTTACAGCCTCGGGTGGACGCTTTTGCTGACCTATCCGTTGATGTGCGCGATTCAGATGATCAGCGCTCAAATCGGACGGGTGACCGGGCGCG
The DNA here is from genome assembly GCA_049287975.1 of Roseiarcus sp. Taxonomy (GTDB): domain Bacteria; phylum Pseudomonadota; class Alphaproteobacteria; order Rhizobiales; family Beijerinckiaceae; genus Roseiarcus. Next base: position 13,091 of record JBAQGU010000089.1, on the reverse strand, counting down.
GCCTGGCCGGCAACATGCGCCGTCATTATCCCGCGCCGCTGCTCTATGTGCTGATAGGCCTGCTCATCGTCGCCAACACCATCAATATCGGGGCCGATCTGGGGGCCATGGTTGCGGCGCTGCGATTGCTGGTCTCCGGCCCTACCTTGCTTTATGTGGCGGCCTTCGCGGCGGTAACCGTCCTGCTCGAAGTGTTCATGCGCTACGCCCGCTACGCATCCGTGCTGCGCTGGCTCACGCTTTCGCTGTTCGCCTATGTCGGCACTGTCTTTGCCGTCGGCGTGCCCTGGATGACGGTGGCGCGCAATCTCGTGCTGCCGCACCTGGAATTCTCGGGCAGCTACCTGACCGTGGTCGTTGCCATCTTTGGGACCACCATCAGTCCCTATCTCTTCTTCTGGCAGGCCGGCGAAGAGGTGGAGGGCGAGAAACAGAACCCGGCCGCGCAGCCGCTCGTCAAAGCGCCGCGGCAGGCCCCACGGGCGCTTGCTCGCATCCAGCTCGACACGATCGTCGGCATGGGGTTTTCAAACGTCGTTGCGCTTTTCATCGTGCTCACGACCGCGGCGACGCTCAACGCGCACGGCGTCAAGGATATTCAAACCTCGTCGCAAGCCGCGGAAGCTCTGCGCCCGATCGCCGGAGATTTTGCATTCGCGATCTTCGCTCTGGGCATCATCGGCACCGGACTGCTCGCCTTGCCGGTGCTTGCCGGAAGCGCCGCTTACGCGGTCGGCGAGGCCCTTCAATGGCGGGTGGGGCTCGCGCAACGTCCCGGCAGAGCCAAGGCGTTTTACGGCGTTATCGCGGCGGCGACGCTCGTGGGAGCGGTGCTCAATTTCACGCCGCTCGATCCCATCAAGGCTCTGTTCTGGAGCGCCGTCATCAACGGCGTCGCGGCAGTGCCGATCATGGTGATGATCATGCTGCTCGGGTCCCGTCAAAAGGTCATGCGTCAATTCACGCTGAGACCATGGTTAAAGAGCCTGGGCTGGCTCGCCACGGCCGTCATGGCGGCCGCCGCGGCCGGCATGTTCGCGACCTGGGGGGAATGAACTCAGCTAGGGGCTGCTTGACGGTCGGCGCGCGGTAGCGGCCCAGAACCTCGAGATAGGCCGAAACGCGATGCGTGCGCACCGCCGCGAGCGGTGCGACGTTCTTGGCGTCGAGCCGGGCGAAGAACGCGCGCACACCCGAAACGACGTTATGGGACGCTATCAAAAGAGAGGAGGGGGGCAGCTACGCAGACTTCTCCAGGTCGCGTATCCGGCCGCACGGACAATCCCAGATCGAAAAGGCGTCGTTGCATTGAAGCCTTCGCATGCGGCTATATCAGCGTCATGGATATTGCTCTCATCCACACGATCGGCCTGCTTGGCGTTGCAGTCCTTGTGGCGATCGTCGCGCGCCGCCTTTCGCTTCCGTACACGGTGGGGCTTGTCCTCACGGGGGTCGGTCTCGCCGTCATGCGCCTCGAGACCGGCGAGATGCTCACTCATGATTTCATTTTTGACGTGGTCCTACCCCCGCTACTGTTCGAAGCTGCGATCAACATCCATTGGCGTCCGCTGAGCCGAGACTTGTTGCCTGTGCTGACGCTCTCCACGCTCGGCGTGGTCGTTTCGGCCGCGCTCGTCGCCGCGGGCATGGTTCTTCTGCTGTCTTGGCCGATAATGTCGGCGCTGGTGTTCGGCGTCCTCATCGCCGCAACTGATCCGATTGCGGTCATCGCGCTGTTCAAGGATGTTGGAGTGGCTGGTCGGCTACGCCTGCTGGTGGAAAGCGAAAGTCTCTTCAACGATGGTGTCGCAGCGGTGCTGTTCGGGCTCACGCTGACATGGATGCAACTGCCCGAAGGCGCTTCGTTGAGTGCAACGATGGTGGCGCTGACGCTTGCGAAAGCGGCGGGCGGCGGCATTCTCGTGGGAATAATGTGCGGGATCGTCGCCATCGCCATTGCGGGGCGTTCTTCGGATCACCTGGTTGAGACCGCGCTGACGGCGGTCGCGGCCTATGGCTCGTTCCTGCTTGCAGAGAGCTTCCATCTTTCGGGCGTGCTGGCAACGGTCTCGAGCGGGCTGCTGATGGGCAATCTCGGGGTGCTCGTCGAAGACAAGGGGCGTATCGCTCTTTCTTCGCAGGGGCGCGAATTTGTTGTCGCGTTTTGGGAGTTCGCGGCGTTCATCGCAAATTCGCTGGTCTTTCTGCTGATCGGCCTCAGACTCGCCAGCATAGCATTCGCCGATGTTGGCCGAGCGATAGTTCCGATCGCTGTCCTTCTCGTACTGGCGGGTCGGGCGGCGGCTGTTTATCTGCTGTGCCTTCCATTCGCGCGTTCTCGTTGGGCAATTCCAATGCAGGACCAGCACGTTTTGTGGTGGGGAGGCCTTCGCGGGGCGCTGGCCCTGGCGTTGGCGCTGGCGCTGCCAGCATCCCTGCCGTTCAACAATCCCATTCTCGTTGCCACCTTCGGCGTAGTAGCGTTCTCTGTCATCGTGCAAGGCCTCACCACACCCATGCTGGTGAAGAGGCTGAGTGCTTCCACGAAAAGCGTGTGAATGGGAGACATTTTACGGAAAACTGCGCGAGCAATGCGGCCGTGCGCGATGGCCAGGTACGTCTTCCGCCTATCGGCATGGCGTCGACCACGGCGTTGGGTGCAGGGCTTCGCTTACCGCAGCGGGATTACGCCCGATCACGACAAGGTAAGCGCGGGCGGCGGCGTCAGGGTCTTTGCGCCCCTGTTCCCAATCCAGCAAGGCGCCAAGCGGTATCTGAAAGCGCCCCGCGAATTCCTCCTGTGACAGACCAAGCGCGCGGCGGACGAGCTTGACCTGAGGCGTCCGCTTCATGCGTCAACCGTTCCGGCGTGAGCGGCTGCGCGTCGGAGTCGGCGAGCGCTGCGGCGTGAATTTCTTCATCCGTCATCGCGTCAGCACGGCTCCAATCATGTGTCGTTTTCTACTCACGTTTGTTCAAGCCCGCGCGTTGCCAGCGCGACGACACGGGGGATGGGCTTGGCGCCCTGCTCATAGTACGCCACAATGCGACGACTGAGCCCAAGCGCACGAGCTGCCGCATCGAGCGTGTAAGCCTTGCGTTCGCGCCAACGTTTGAACGCGTCCGGCGACATAGTTGCGCCGGTCTGCTCTTGCGCGAGCCGCCACAGCGTATCCGCCGACATGTCGATATCATCAGACCAAACGACATCGGCGCCGTGCTCGCCGAGGCGCGCTTGCGCAAACAACTCCGGCGAACGGCGAAGCGGCTCATAGACCCGAAACGTTTCGATAAGGCCGGACACATCAACAACGCACTCGTCGGCCTTCTCCCAACGAATGCGCAGGGTCGAAGGCTTCTTCTTGTCGGTGCTGACAGCGACGATACGCGGCAAAATCTTTTTCGGCATGGTCAACCTCGCTCGTTGAGTTTCGCCCATCTGAGGGCGAGCATTTCCTGATGGGCCTGCGCCCATGCGAGCGCCTCGGCGATCTGGGTCGGGCGGGCTTCTCCCGCAATCACAGCCAAATCCGAAATCCACACGAGCACCTGAAAGTCAGGCGCGACAATGTGGAAATGCGGCGGGCGGTGATCGTCGGCGTACATCCGTACGCTGACGGAACCAAAGCGTTGCAATGTCGGCATACATATCCATGAAGCGGCATGGTGCAACTATTGCACTTTTATTCACAATTGTCAAGCGGTCTTAAATGAGGGGTTGCAGCGCGAGTTCTGCACCTGCTCTGCACCGAAAAAGCTGCATTAATTCAAGCCCCGCCCGTGTTTCATAATTCTTGATTTCTGCACGGCGCGATCTCGCGGTTCGGCGCCTTTTGAGAGACGCCCAAACGCTACCTAATGGCCGGCGCCCATATTCTCACTACGTCTTGTCCGTAATTATCTATAAAGTCACGAATAGCTGATCTAACGGACTCGGTCGAGAATCCTGAGCGCATAGAGGGGTCTTCGAAGGCTTGCTCGGTCCCCGGGTCAAGCCCGGCGAGGGCATGACGGCGGCGGAAGCCGTCGACTCGGAGTTTTTGCGCGTCGCCTCAGCAGATGTTTGAGGCCGCTCGGTGAAATGATCGGAAATTTGTTTTCCAAAAAAACTGAATCCATGGTAACGTGAAATGTTCGGTAAAGAGAAAAACGTGACCGAGCTCCCGCCCAACGACTAGAAAACGTCGCCGAGGAAGAGCGCGAAACAAAATCGGGCCGCAAGGCTTTGATAGCATTGGAAACCGCGAAATCGAAAATTTCTCGGCCTTGAAAAATCAAAATGTTTTCAATGGTTTAGCGGAGGCCAGGCGAAACGAAAACATTTCGCAAGCGAAATTCTCCGCTTCGCAAGCGAAATTTTGGCTTCGCGGGCAAAGAAGATCCAAGCAATGCCCAAATACAAGCGATACGCTTCCGTCGTGCACGCCCCGGATTGGATGCGGCGATTGACCCGTGCATACAAGGCTGACGTCGGCGGGATAATCACCGAAGGCGCCGCCTGAACGCCCGGCTCGGTTCCCCGGATCAGAGGGCATGACGGTTGCGAAAGAATCATCGAGACGGATTTTCGCGCAGGAGTGGGCCGATCCGGAAAAAATTCCCTGCTAATTCCCCTGCGAGCAGGGAATTATTCCCCGTTACGGCGAATCGCCTCAGCTCGACGCGTCCTCCGACAGCCGGCCGAGAAACGCCAGGCATTCCGCGAGCTGGCCGATCGACAGGAACTCGTCCGGCTTGTGCGCCTGGTCGATCGAGCCGGGTCCGCAGACCACGGTCGGCAGGCCGGCGCGCTGGAAATGCCCGGCCTCCGTCGCGTAGGAAACCGCGACCGTCCGGTTCGATCGGCTGAGTCGCAGCGCGAGGGTCGCGGCCGGGGATGCGGCCTCGGCGGCGAGACCCGGCATATCGACTTCCATCACCGTCTGGATATCCGGCCCGGCGACGAAGCGCCGCAGACGCGGCAGAGCGACCTCGTCGACATACGCCTGCACGAGCGCGAGCGCCGCCGCCGACGATAGATTGGGCAGGCCGCGAAAGTCCCACTGGAACACGCATTCGCGGGCCAGGATGTTGTGCGCGGTTCCCCCGTGGATCACGCCGACATGAAAGGTCGACCAGGGCGGATCGAACCGCGGGTCGAGACGGTCGGGAGCTTCCAGCTCCCTGCCGAGGCGGCCGATCTCGGCGACGATTTCGCAAGCGGCGGCGATCGCGCTGGCGCCGAGTTGCGGCTTGGCCGAATGCGCTTCGACGCCCGTGACGCGCGTCTCGAAGGTCGCAATTCCCTTGTGTGCGTCGGCGACCGCCATCATTGTCGGTTCGCCCACGATGACGAGGGCGGGACGCGGCAGATCGACGCCGAAGGCCGCGATCACGTCGAGCGAGCCGCGACCCGTCGTCTCCTCGTCGTAACTCAGCAAGACGTGAATCGGCCTTTTCAGGTTCGCCGCCTGAAACTCGGGGACCATGGCCAGCACGGCCGCGTCGAAACCCTTCATGTCGCAGGCGCCGCGCGCGTAGAGCTTGCCGTCGATTTCGCGCAAGACGAAGGGATCGTCACTCCAGGGTTGGCCCTGCGTAGGCACGACGTCGGTGTGGCCGGAGAGCACGATTCCGCCGTCGACATCGGGACCGATCGTCGTCCACAACGCCGCCTTGTCGCCTGCGGCATTGTAGACACGGCGCGTGGGCGCGCCCAGCGCGCGCAGGTAATCCTCGACGAAATCGACGAGCGGCAGGTTCGATCGGTCGCTGACGCTGTCGAAAGCGACGAGGCGCGCGAGGATCGCCGTGGCGCGGGCTTTCAGTTCGGCGCTCATGGCGGGAGGCTCCGCGGGAATGGCACGCCCCGATCATACGCCGCGGGACGAAGCTGTCGAGCGGGTGCAGAGATTCGGGTTGGCCAAAGCGCGGCGAGAGGCTACACTGGGAAGATGGTTTCCGCGGTCACGCAGCAGATCAAGGTCACTGTCGAGCCCGAGTACGCGCCCGACCGCTCGGAGCCGAGCGACAATCGCTATTTCTGGACCTACACGATCGAGGTCGCCAATCTCGGCTCCAGCACGGTTCAGCTGACGCATCGCCATTGGCGGATTACCGACGGCGAGGGACGCCTCGAGGAGGTCAAAGGGCCGGGCGTGGTAGGGGAACAGCCGACACTGAAGCCGGGCCAGGCGTTCCGCTACACCTCGGGTTGCCCGCTCAAGACCCCGAGCGGAATGATGGCCGGCAGCTACCGTATGGTCGACGAGGACGGAAACGCGTTCTCCGTCGAAATCCCCGCCTTCTGGCTCGACAGCCCCTACGCCAGACGCGTGCTGAACTGAGCCGACCGCCGTCATGCGCGGACATGACCCGTGCATCCGGGGCCGACGGCATGACGACGGCCGGCGGAGGAGCGGGGCTTCTCCTGAGCCGCTCGTCTACTTCGGCTCTCCTTCGGCCGGATGCAGGAAAGAGCCGAGCACCGCCGCCGGACCCTCGAGGCCTCCGCCGCCGACATAGACCTGGGGCAGCTTGAGGTTCGCGACGATTTCGGGGTGCGCGGCGAGCAGATCGAGCATCAGTTTCAATTGTTGCAGTCGCAGCACGTTGTCTTTGCCGAGCACGTTGACCTGCGCGGTCTGGCCGGCCGCCTGCTCTTCCAGAAAGAGGCGCTCGGCGTGGCCTTCGGCCTGCCGCCGATCTTGCGCAAGACGCGCGGTCTGCACCGAGATTTGCGCGGTGACGAGATCGCGTTGCTGGTCGGCGGTGGAGCGGGCCTGCTCGGTCTTCTGGCGCTGCTCTTGGGCGATCTGCTCCTGAACATAGGCGGCGCGAAGCTGCCCGGCCAGTTGCTCGCGCTGGCGCGCCAGCAGCAATTCCGGCGGGATCGCCGATTCGCCGAGCCGGATCTCCTTGATGTCGACGCCTGCGCGCCGTCCGTCGATCTGTGCCCGCTCGAGGATCGCCTGCTCCAACACGCCGCGGTTTTCGATCGTGTCGAGCACGCGGGTCGGCCGCGTGACTTGCCGGATCGTCCCGTCCGGGGCGGTTTCGGGCGCCGTGATGGAGCCGCCATAGACGTTGCGCACGAGCGAACGGATCGAGGGCACCACGATGCGCTGGTCGACCTCGTCCTGACCGCCGACCGCTGCGACGACGATCGGGGCGTTTTCCGGCGTGATCTGAACGATCGCGCGCAGCTCCTGCGGGATTTCCCACCCCTCGATCTTGGTGTTGATCGCGGTGTCGGCGGCGTCCCGCGGCTGGGGAAAGCTCGCGGTGCGCTCGGTCTGGGTAAAATCGCCGCGGGCGTCGACCTTGAGGTCGATATAGCGGCGAGTGAAGCCGCCCTTGAACTCCAAGGTCGTAACCCGCGTGGAAACCAGGGTGACGTCGTAGGCGTCGCGGTTGAGGTAGTAATCGTTGGGCGGCAAGGATCTATCCCACACGCCCTTGCAGTATTGCGTCACCAACTCCGCGGTGAGGCCGCCGTTGTCGGTTTTGGCGATGCGCGGCTTGCAATCGACGCCCGCGGTCTGGACGGATGATCGCACGACGCCGACCGAACCGGCCGGAACGCGTGTGATCGAAGTGTCGAGCGGGGTTGGTTCGCTCGTCTTGCCGCGCAGATCGTAAACGTCGTCGGTGTCGATAGTTATGTCGCGGCCGTTCTTTATATAACCGATCTTGACTTGGAAGATGGCCAGGTTCAGCGGATAGAGGCCCGGCTTCAAGACGCTGAGTTGCAGGCCCTTCTGGCCGCCATGCGTCATGAAATACTCGGCGTCGAGAAACTTCTGCTGGTCCGCGTCGGGCCACGCGTCGGCCATGATCTGGCCGGCCGTCAAAGGCTCGCCGTCGCTGGCTACGATCCGTCCATAGAAGCCGTTGGGCACCGACACCACGGGCAGCAGATCGACTTTGTTGAGCACATTGAACAGGATCGAAATTCGAAACGTGCCGGGAGGGATGATTTCGGCTTGATAGCCGGTTTCGCCATGGGTTGCGATGATGTGACCCGGCGCGATGTTGGCGAAACCATAGATTTTTCGTACGATTCCGACTTGGTTGGCCGGTATCGAGATGATGCTGGTGGACAAGATCTCGTAGAGCGCTATGAGACCGAAGGCGAGACGCATCGCGCCGATGGCGGCGGCGCGTCGCCAGCTGACGAGCGCGTCCGGCATCACGTGAGGGACCGCGAGCGCGGCGACGATCGCGATGAAAGCGATGAGTGTCTGTTCCATTGGCGACCCCATCCGACTGAAAATCGTGGCGGCTTCCCGATGCGGCCGCCCGCGACTCGGGCGGATGTTTACGATATGCAACAAATCATGAAGATGCCGCCAGACAAAACGCGGTATTCAGGCGGCTAGGGGCGAATCGAAATCGCCAGGAGGATTTTGCGATGGGGCGCAAGCATTTCGGCACCGATGGCATTCGCGGTCGCGCGAACAGCAAAATCACGGCTGAACTGGCGTTGAAGGTGGGGCAGGCCGCCGGACTGGTCTTTCAACGCGGCGAACATCGCCACCGCGTCGTGATCGGCAAGGACACTCGTCTTTCCAGCTACATGATCGAATATGCGATGGTCGCCGGCTTCACCTCGGTCGGGATGGACGTGCTGCTGCTGGGGCCGGTTCCAACGCCGGCCGTCGCGATGCTGACGCGTTCGATGCGTTGCGACCTCGGCGTCATGATCTCGGCCTCGCACAACCTGTTCGAGGACAACGGCATCAAACTGTTCGGCCCCGACGGGTTCAAGCTGTCCGACGATATCGAGACCCGCATCGAGGACTTGCTGGACGGCGACATCGCGCCGCGCCTGGCGCGCGCGCCGAACCTCGGCCGGGCCAAGCGCATCGACGACGTTCAGGCGCGCTATATAGAGTACGCGAAGCGCACCCTGCCCCGCGACGTTTCGTTCGACGGCTTGCGCGTCGTCCTCGATTGCGCCAACGGCGCCGCGTACAAGGCTGCGCCCGAGGCGCTTTGGGAATTGGGGGCCGAGGTCATCAAGATCGGCGTCGAACCCAACGGGGTCAACATCAACCTCGACGTCGGCTCCACTTCGCCCGACGCGCTCGCGCAAAAGGTGCGGGAACTGCGGGCGGACATCGGTATCGCGCTCGACGGCGACGCCGACAGGATGGTGGTCGTCGACGAAAAAGGCCACGTCGTCGATGGCGACCAGATTCTCGCGGTGATCGCTGAAAGCTGGAAGGCGGACGGTCGCCTCGCCAAGCCGGCGATCGTGGCGACCGTCATGTCCAATCTCGGCCTCGAGCGGCATCTGGCCGGGATCGGCCTAGGCTTCGAACGCACCGCCGTGGGCGACCGCTACGTGCTCGAGCGCATGGTCGAAAAAGGCATCAACGTGGGCGGCGAACAATCCGGCCACCTCATCCTGACCGATTACTCGACGACCGGAGACGGCCTCGTGGCGGCGATGCAGGTGATCGCCATGGTCAAGAAGCTGGGCAGGCCCGCCAGCGAGGTATGCCGGCGCTTCGAGCCGCTGCCGCAAGTGTTGCGCAACGTGCGCTTCAAGGGCGGACGCCCGCTGGAGAGCGAATCGGTGGTCAAGGCGATCGCCGCCGCGACCGCGAGGCTCGGCGCCTCTGGACGCCTCGTGATCCGCCCTTCCGGCACCGAGCCGGTGATCCGGGTTATGGCCGAGGCCGACGACAAGGCCTTGGTGGACACGCTGGTGGCCGACGTCTGCGACGCGGTGGCGGCGGCGGCGGCGTGAGGGACGGGTCCCGACCAGCGCCGATCGCTAAAAATTTGTGCATGTCGCCCAAATCTCGTTCGCAAGTTCGAAAATCTGGGCTTCCCATTTCGGCGAATCATCTTATTCTAGGGGGGTCGTCAACAACTGAAAGGAGGTGATCCTGTGTCTCATTGTCAATCGCCATGCGAGGATCGTAAGACCTGGACCATTGTCCGTGCGCAGGGTTTTCGCGCATAGCAGACGTCGTAACGTCTAGGTCGTAAGCGATCTCTGCTTGGTCGCGACAATGGAAGGGCCGTTCCGCGAGGGGCGGCCCTTCTCTTTTGCGGGCGCGATCAGCACGGGGGCTGACGCCGGCGGCAGAGGCGCAGGAGGGACTCGAATGACCGAGCCGCCGTGTGGCTGCATCCTGGATGCTCGCGAGCATGATGCACATTTTTCGAGCATGCCCCGTTCCAGACAGTCGGCTCCTCGGCGGCTTGCCGCGGGATATCTCTGGGCTTGATCCGGGGCTTGACCACGACGCCTTCGCCATTCCCAGATCTTCGTCAGCCATCAGGCCGGCGAGGTCGAGCGATTGGCGAGCGAAATCGCCGTCTCGAGCCAGGGACGGCTGCTGGAAATGCGCGCTCGGGCGCGGCTCGGCCTACTCCGACTGAAACGGGTCGCCGACCGTGGCCGAAAGGATGCCGAACATTTTGGCGGCGCTCCCAGTCTGACGAAAGTCTAATTGACGCTCCGGGCGCCAGCCGAGACTACCCTTGGCAGTTGCCGGCGGTTCAACTTCGGTTACCTTGACCAAAACCCGAGCGCAGCTATGCCCGCCCGGGCAGCCTTCGGCCAAAACCGCAGACTAGTCTCACGTGGGAGGAATATTCATGAACGGGACGAAAAATAGCCTGAGTGCGAGTGTGTCTCGGCGCTTCGCGCTGCACACAGGAGGCGGAATTCTCGTCGGCGCTCTGTTGCCGACGGGTTTGATCCTGCCGGTGCGCGCCGCGGATAACCCTCCGCTCGGCACCTATCCCGAAGGCTCCGCCGGTCCGTCGGTGTTCGTCGGCATATCGGTACCCCGCACCGGCACCTACGCCGCGGCGGGCGAAGACCTCATCAAGGGATATCAACTGGCCATCGAGCATTTGAACGACGGCGCCGAGTTGATGCAGAAGATTTCGCCCAATATCAAGAAGGGGGTTCTCGGCAAGGAAGTGAAGTATGGGATCGCCGACAGCGAGGCGAAGCCGAACACTGCCGTACAGAACTTCGGCAAGTTCACCAGCGACAACAAGGCGATCATGGTCACCGGCAGCGTCTCCAGCGCCGAGGCGGTCGCCAACAACAAGTTCGCAGACCGCGAGAAGGTGATCTACCTGCCCGGCATTTCCGGCTCGAACGACACCACCGGCAAGGATTGCGCCCGCTACTCCTTCCGCGAATGCTTCTATGGCCAGACCGCCGCGAAGGCCCTGGCTCCGCAGCTGATCACGACGATCGGCAAGAACAAGAAGGTCGCCTATCTGACGCCCGATTACACCTACGGCCACACCGTCCAGAAATCGATGGAAGAATACCTGAAAGACGGCGGCTGGACCACTATCACCGATCAGGTCTCGCCATTGGGAACGACGGATTTCAGCTCCTATTTGTTGAACGTGGCCAACAGCGGCGCCGACGTCGTCGTCAACATCAACTTCGGCCGCGACGCGGTCCTGTCGATCAAGCAGGCCAAACAATTCGGCATCCTGGAGAAGATGACGCTCGCGGTGCCCTACAACACGCCGTTCCTGGCCAAAGAAGTCGGCGCCGATACGATGCAGGGCGTGCTCGCGGCGACCGACTACTGGTGGACATTGGAAGACAAATTCCCGCTCGCCAAGATGTTCAACGACGCCTTTCGCGCCAAATACAAGAGCGTCCCGGAGTGGAGCGCCAATTGCGCGTATATGCAGATCGCCATGTGGGCGGACGCGATCGAGCGCGCCAAATCCTTCTATCCTCCCGACGTCATCAAAGCTTACGAGGCCGGCGCCAAGGTTCAATCTACTGTCGGCGAGGTCTATTTCCGCGGCGCGGACCACCAACTGGTGCGGCCAGTGATCATCGAGCGCGGAAAGAAGCCGGCGGACATGAAGGGCGCCGACGATTACTACGAAATCGTCGAAGTCGTTCCGGGTGCAGGGTTGATGCAGGCGCCGGATGCCTTCGGATGCAAGATGGGTGGGTATACCTGAACCCTATCGTCGTTCGAACGCGAGGTTGCATGTGCTCTCTTGGCCGAATTTTTTCTCACAGACGTTCAACGGGCTCGTGCTTGGCGCTCTGCTGGCGCTGTTGAGTTCCGGTCTGACGATAATCTACGGCACTTTGGGCGTTCTCAACCTCGCGCACGGCGCAATGTTCATGGTGGGCGGCTACGCGGGCGTCGTCGCCTACGAATATACCGGCTCCTATCTCGTCGCGGTCGCGGCGGGAGCGTGCTTCGTCCTGCTTCTGGGCATCGCGATGGAGCAGATCATCATTCGGCATTTCTATGACCGACCCGACGAGGATCAAATCCTCGTGACGTTTGGACTGGGCATCGTCTACGTCGAGGTCGTTCGCTTCCTCTTCGGCAGTCTGTCGCAATCCATGCCTCCGCCGAGTTGGGCCGCGGGTATCACTTCGCTCGGATTCATGATCTATCCGACCTACCGCCTCGCGGTCGTCGGCATCGTCGCTCTCGCGTTGCTGGCGCTCTACCTGATCCTCTATCGATCGCGCCTGGGCATGATCGTGCGCGCGGGAATCGAGGATTCCGTGATGGTGGACTCGCTCGGCATCAACATCATGCGGGTCTTCATGGTCGTGTTCGGCATCGGCTCCATGGCGGCCGGCTTCGCCGGCATCGTCAACGTGCCGATCGCCCCTATCACGCCCGACATAGGCGAATCGATCTTGGTGGAGGCGTTCGTCGTCGTCGTGATAGGCGGCGTCGGGTCGTTTCCCGGCGCGATTCTCGGAGGTCTCATCGCGGGGGAAATCTTGAGTCTGACGTCGATGATCGACCCGAGCTATTCGCAGGTCATGCTATTCGCGGTCATGACCCTCGTCCTGATGCTCCGCCCGCACGGCCTGCTCGGCTCGCAAGGACGGGCATGATGGGACAAAGTTCGCGCGGGCTGCGGGCCCTGATGCCCGAGGCGTCGATCGCGCTCGTTCTGCTGGCCGCGCCGTTCGCGCTTCCCCATCTAGGCCTCGTCCCGGACACGATGAATCGCATCCTGGTCTTCGGCCTGTTCGGAATCGGATTCGACCTGCTGTTCGGCTACGCCGGGATGCTGTCTTTCGGTCAGTCCGCCTTCTTCGGCACAGGCGGCTTCGTCGCCGCCTATCT
>JBAQGU010000088.1:0-4745 GCA_049287975.1 Roseiarcus sp. | reverse complement strand
GTGTGGAACCTGCCAATGACGGCTCAGGAGAATTACGGATATTTCTTCCCAAAAACCGGATTGTCTGTTAGGTTCAAAATTCTCTCGATCTGGGTCGCTGCTCCGCGATGAAACGCGACTATATCGTCAAATCAGGCAATGCGGCAAAAAGGGGGCGGCCCGAGGCGAGAAATTTGGAAAGCATCAAAGGGCGTTTGGAAACCTTGTAACCCCTTGAAATCCCACAAAACCGCCAAAGATTTGTTTGGAAAGGCTTGGAGCAAAACACGCGAGTTTTGGAGAAGCTTGGAAAAAGCTTGGAGGGCGCCTTTATTCCGCCACCGTTGGCTCCGGCCGCCAGCAGCCTCCGATCGCGCTGGATCGTCATTGCGGAGAAGTAATGCAGCCGTTCTACCCGCGAAAGGCGGCCTGAGTGTATGGAAAAGCCGATGGCCCGTTTCATCCAAGGGGACCGGCCGGAGGCCGGTGCGGAACTCGCAATGACGGGTAAGTCCCGTGGCAACGGCGCTGCGAGATTTTTCGTCAGTGCGAAGACACGACGCCGCTCTCATCGCGCATGAAGCGCCTCGCCAATTCCGCGACGCGCGTTGCGCCGATTCCGATCTGCCGGAACTGTCCGGTCGGCGTGACGATGGCGCCGACGAAATAGAGGCCGGGCTCCGCGGTAGGCTTGTCGCTGACGAGCGGCCTGCCCTCTGTGTCCAGCACGCCCTTCGCATCCGGCAGCAGGGCGCGCAGATCGGGCCTGAAGCCGGTGGCGAGGATGACCGCGTCGAACGGCGCCGCCGCGCCTTCGGCGAATACGACCTTGCGCGGCGCAAAGCTCGCGATCGCGCCGCGCACCTTGATCTTGCCCTCGCGGATCTTGGCGACCGTGCCGATGTCGAGCACGGGAACGCGACCGTCCTCCTCGATCATCCGAATCGGCCCCTTTTCAGCGCGTTTCATGCCAAGGCGTTCGATCGAGCCGACCGCGAGGCGGATGAAGGGAGCATTGATCGCGTCGGCGACGCGCGCAGGCAGGAACCGCTCCGCGATCGCGAACTGGACGATCGGCAGTCCGAACAGATCGCGCGGCAGGATGCGCACCGGCGAGCGCACGCTCAAGGTCGCTTCCGCGCCCGCCTCGCACAGATCCAGCGCGATTTCCGCGCCCGAATTGCCAAAGCCGACGACCAGAACGCGCTGTCCCGTGTAAGCCAAGCCGTTGCGATAGGCGCTGGAATGGACGATCGGGCCGTCGAACGCCTCGATGCCCGGCCATTTCGGCACGTTGGGAAAGTCGGCCCAGCCGGTGGCGACGACGACGATCGGCGTCGTCGCCGAGCTTTCGCCCGCCTCGACGCGCCAGCGCGAGCCGTCCCTCCGCACTGAGCGAACCGGCGTGTCGAATATGGGCTCCAAGTCGAATTTCTTCGCATAGTCCTGGAGATAATCGATGAATTGCGTGCGCGAGGGATAGCGCCCGAACGACGCCGGCATCCGCAACCCCGGCAGCGCCGAATGAGCGCGCGGCGTGTGCAGATGCAGCCGGTCGTAATGGCGCCGCCAAACCGAGCCGACCGCTTCCGCCTTTTCGTAAATGACGGATTTCAACCCGGAGGCGCCGAGCCGCTGCGCGGCGGAGAGACCGGCCGGACCCGCGCCGATGACGATCGCATCGGGTGCGCTCATTTCGCGACCTCGGATTGCCAACCCAACGCCCGCCGCGACGCCGCGGCGGTTGCGCGCAAGATTGCACGGATGGAAGATGAGGGAAAGAGGCCCAACCCGCCGGTGGCACGCCGCCATCCGCGCCGAGAGGTACCTGACCTATCTTTTGCAAGCCGGGTTTGCCGGCGCGGATGTCCCTTGCAGAAATCAAGGCTTTTGCGCCCCGCGGAGCGACGTCAGTAGCCTCTCGGCTGTTTGAATCGGACGCTCGCTACCCGGCGAGCGAGATAGTCCGAGATGGCGTCGGGACCGATCTGGTACGAGGCGGTGCGACGGTGTTCGGCGAAACCGAGCCGCTTGTTGATCGACAATATCGGTGCATTCACGTTGGCGTTCGATGTCGCTATGAACCGAATATCCGGATGACGGTCGTGGATCAGCCGCATCATGGCCGCCTTGACGCCTTTAGCGAGACCGCGCCCGCGCCACGGCCGGCGACTGCGGTGAGCATCTGACAGACACGGTTGGGATAGCGCGTATCCCACGCCGACTCGCAGACGGCCGCGATGGCGTCACCCTCCACGAGCATGATCAGGGTGTGGTCGCCGCCGTGACGGTCGAGTTCTTCGTACCAAGCGAGCCATGCCGGCAATTCCGAGCGGGTAAGTCGGCATTTGGCGCTTCGAATTGCGGTATCAGGCTTTCCATCCTCTCGCGCGGCATGCGATCGGCATGAATCTCCCAGTGGAGCTGCGCATCTTTCGAAATGGGCGCATCGCGCCAGCGGGCCAGCATGGCCCACTCCACATTGGCGGCCGGGGCGCGGCTCTCGATCTGTTCATGCTTCAGGGCGCCGCCGATCGCGGCGAGAAATGGGGCCGTCGGGAAGCGACGTCTCGAATGTTGCGACGGACTTGTTCCGCTCATCCATGAAATCGCGCAAGGGCCGCAGCAAATCCGTAGCAATACCCTGGCGGCGCCGATGCGCACGCCGCACCAACCGTAGAGGTACGCGGCGTAATCGTCGTAATCCGCCGTTGCTTCGCGGCGAAAACTCGAGCCGATGAGACCGGCGATTTCGTCGCGGATTCGGTCGTTCGAATCCCTCCTGCGCGCCTCTGCGCAGAAAACTGAACGTCGAAGCCTTTTATTCCGCCCGTCGCCTAAATCGTCAGACGCTCCAGGAGCGCCGCCGCCGCGGCGGGATTGCGCTCCTTGAAGCCGGAGATCGCGAACAGAAACACGTCTCGGCTTTTTCCGGTTTTCGGCGTGGGGGCGAGCATCGCCAGGTCCTCCGGCGCACCGCCGGCGGCCCATGTGCGCGCGCGCAACGCCCATTTGTCGAGGTCGGCGGCCGCATAGCCGATTTCGTGCGCATCGCTCGCGCCCATGATCCTGACGTAGATGAACGACGTCGTGACGTCGGCGATCAGCGGGAATTCGCACTGGCCAGCGACCACGATCGCGACATCATGTTCGCGCGCGAGTTCGACGAATTCGCCGTCTCGAAAGCTGTCGTGGCGCACTTCGACGGCGTGCCGGATTTCGCGATCCCCGATGCGCTTCGGCAACAGCGCGAGAAAGCGGGAGAAATCCTCGCGGTCGAATTTCTTGGTCGTCGCGAATTGCCAGTTGATCGGACCGAGCTTGTCGCCGAGCTCGAGCACGCCGCTGGCGAAGAAGCGGGATATCGACTCGCCGGCTTCGGCTAGAACGCGTCGATTGGTGGCGAAGCGCGGACCCTTCACGGTGAAAACGAAGTCGCCGGGGGTCTCGTCACGCCACTTCACGAAGCTTTCGGGCTTCTGGGTCCCGTGATAGGTGCCGTTGATCTCGATCGACGTGAGCTGGCGGCTCGCATATTCGAGCTCGCGCTTTTGCGGCAGCCCCTTCGGATAGAAGACGCCGCGCCACGGCTCGAACGTCCAGCCGCCGACGCCGACGCGGATTTCGCCCTGGGATTTTGCTTTCGCGGTCATGGCGCTATCTCTTTCTTTGGCCGACTGGCGGCGGCATCGCCTTTTCGGCGCCCGGCTTCGAGGTCCGCGATAGCTTTGCGAGACGCCGGCGGTCTGGCTCGGTTGCTTTTGAGTCAGACCACGCTTGGCTCGCCAAAAGGTGAGCGGCGTCGGTGCGGCGACGGTCTCTTCCGTCGCCAGCATCTCCTGTTCGCCGGGAGCGACAGCCGCCATTGTCGCCTCATGGGCCGTCGTATCGATGACTCGAGGCACGGCGAGCTGCCTTTACCCCTGGATAGCCTTCCGCAACGCGTCGTTGATGCGCGACTGCCAACCGGGACCGTCGGCCTTGAAACGTTCGAGGATGTCCTTGTCTATTCGAAGGGATACGAGGGCTTTGGTTGGGGCTTTTTGAGGGCCGCGGGCGCGGCGAATTTTTTCCGCGAGTTCGGGGAAAGCCTCGACGAAGGGTCGGGCCTTCGCGAAGTCCTCCGCGGTCCATTCGGGATTATCGGAGACTTCGTCCCAATCTTCCGGAGTGTAATTTGGGTTTGGGACATATCCGGGTGCATGCTTAGCGGTCATGAAGTTTGCGTTCCTTTTGACTCGCCGGACGAAGACTGACGATCGAAATAGCCTCGCTTCCCAAGGACGAGCCGACGATGGCGACGAGAAGAGCGCCGTGCAGTTCGCCGATCAACCTAAATCGTGCGAGGCCGGTTCGGCTTGGCTTCTCTGGAAGAACGATCGCCCCGTCAAAGTCGAATCCCTCCTCGATATCAGCGAAATCCAAGCCGTGCTTGACGAGGTTGGCTAGACGTTTGGGTTTGTCCCAGATGATTTTCACAGACTATTTGTAGCTACGAATTAGGCGGTGTAAAGCTTTTTCTGTAGCTACGATGGGGCGCGCTGTCGAAATCTCGACGCGCCTTCCAAAATCCGCCGCCCTTGACTCTCAGGCCGCCCGCGCTCAGAACTAGAACAAAAGCGGAACGAAAGGATCGCAGATCGATGTCGCGCGGCGGCGGAGCTGAGGGAATGGCGCGTTTGCGGCGCGCCGTTGGGGAGATCGAGGCTCGTTCGGGGCCGGCGGAGACGCGTGCGGCGGGCGCCAGGCTTTCGCTGACCCGGGCG
>JBAQGU010000087.1:0-2046 GCA_049287975.1 Roseiarcus sp. | reverse complement strand
GAAACCGCGACAAACGTCTCTCAGAACTCATTCTTGATTCCTGCCTCTCAAGAAGGTCGAAATCGTCGCGTTCAAGAATCAGCTTGCGACAATTGCGACGTCTGTTGCGCATCATTATGGCGGAGTGAACGCCCGACGCCGCCCTCGTCACTTGAACTTGAACCCGCACGAGCCAGGCGCCGCCGGCGTAAAGACGTCGCGGCAGCCCGGCGGCGTCGGCGCGGGCGATGATGAAACCCCGCCCCATCGCGATCACCGAGGCGTCGGCACTGACGACAGCCCGGGAAATCCGACCGACGAGACCAAACGCGATCATAGCGACGGGATCGACGATGAGCGCCAGGACCGCCATCCCGCCGAACCCGACAAGGCGACGAGCGCCGCAGGCGATGCGACGCGCTTCACGGCCGCGGTCAATAGTCATAGGCGTGTTCAAATTCGCCGCCCTGCCTCTCCACCTCGCCGATCAGCGCCGTCAATTTCTCGACCTCGACGTC
Organism: Roseiarcus sp.; assembly: GCA_049287975.1. Classification (GTDB taxonomy): domain Bacteria; phylum Pseudomonadota; class Alphaproteobacteria; order Rhizobiales; family Beijerinckiaceae; genus Roseiarcus. The sequence goes on along the minus strand of JBAQGU010000087.1, from coordinate 1,549 downwards.
GAGACCCAATTGGCGCCATCCCGGGCGCGACTGGATCGGAATGGCGAACAGTTCGGTCGCTCCGGGCGTCGCCATCGTGGCATCCGTCCGCGCCAGAATGGTCGCGAGAATTCGCCGATTTCCGGCGATTTCAAGGACGCTCCTGCCGCGCGCCCCGAGCTTGCGCAAGATTTCGGTATATTCCTGATAGCGCGGCGTCTCGATCAACATAGCCCCCCCCGCAAATCTCGAATTGTCACTATCCGAGGCTCGGCGGCGAGGTCGTCCGCGCTCAACTGCGTCACGACGCTTCATTTCCAGCATGTCGACCTCGCCGTCGGTGGGACATCTCCTGGCTGAAAGACATCACCGCCGCGATGCGCGGCGTGCGAGCATAAGCCATGACGGCGGTCGGATCGGCGGCGACGTACCTAAGAGTGACGTTGAGGAATTCCGCCTTGGCCGGCGGAATGACTTCGCGACAGGCCGCGAGAAACTCCTTGAACCGGGCTGGCGAGACGAAATATTCGTGCAGGATGTCGGTGCGCAACCGGAACGGGTTGGCGAGATTGGCGACCGGCTCGTTCATCAGCGCATTTCGTGTAGCTAGAGGCGAGCTGATCTTGGGGTTCAGTTGGGTTTCGGCGTACCACCGCGCGCTTTTGGCCGCCTCGCTGCCGATCTGCAGGCGGTACGGGTCGCTCGAGATCCAATTCATGGCGCCGACGCTGGAGGCCGCGGGCAATGGCGAGGGCTGCGGCGAGGCTGCGCTGTAGGTCGTCAGCAGCGCTTCATGAAAGAAGCTCGCGCGGGCTACCGAGAGCCGCCCCGTAGGCCATCAGCGTATTCGGATCCTTCTCGATAGCGGCGGATGAACGGCTCGGCGAACGCGTCCTCCGGCATCAGCGAGACCGACCGCTGGAGCATGACATTCGCGGTCATCTTGACGTCGAGGTCGACGATCACGCCGAAGTAGCCGTAGCCCCCCATCGCGAGCGCGAACAATTCGGCGTTCTCGTCGCGCGAGCATTCGACCAGTTTCCCCTCCGCGAGCACCATGCGCAGCGCGCGAACCGTGGAACCGAACGGGCCGAACGGCACGGGCCAGCCGTGGGCGTTCATGCAAAACGTGCTGGCCCCGCCGAAGTCCGCATTGGATTGCATCACTTTGGGCGAAAAGCCGAGCGGGTCGAGCTTGGCGATCACGTCCCACCACCGCGCGCCCGCCGAAACGCGATAGGTCTTGCCCGCGGTATCGATCTCGAACCACGGATTGTCGAAGGTGATGGCGACGCCGTCTCGCGGCAGGCTCTGTCCGCCCATCGAGTGGCGCGCCGCACCCACCGCAACCCTGCGGCCCGAAGCCTCGGCCGCTTTCAATTCGGCGCGCAACCTCTCGACGAGGCCGTCTCGCGGGGAGCTGCTGAGACGCGCATGCTTGGCGACCGGCGGTCGGGTCGAGCCCGCTGGCGTCGTTCATGACGCTTCGCGGCTCGGCGCGCGCGCGAGCGCGTCCAAACAGATCGTCCTCGTCCTCGTCCTCGACCTCGACGCCACCGACGCTCCGCTG
>JBAQGU010000086.1:0-3115 GCA_049287975.1 Roseiarcus sp. | reverse complement strand
GCCCTCCTTCTGCGCCTTACAGCTCTTGTAGAACTCCGGCCAGGTTTGGCCGTTCGTCGTACCGGCCGCCTTGGCGGCCTTCCAGTCGTCGCCGCACTGCTTCATCACGCTCGCGGCGCTCGCCGCGCTCACGCCTGCAAAGTTGAGCAGCCCGGCGACGAGAAGAGCCGACAAACCGGCCCCAATGGAAACCTTCATCATGGCAAGTTCCTCCAACTTCGCTCTGGCCGCTGCGGGTTGCCCCGGCGCCAGAGCCCCTCCTGCATCGCCGCGATGCGTCGCGACCGCGTCTTCAATGGCCCAACGCTGCTGAACTCGGAATGAACATATTCTTGAACTTCTTGAGTTTCGTCGCGAACTGGTGCCGTAGCTGCTCGTGGTCGGCGACCTCCTGCGTGGTCACCCAGTTGAACTGCACCGCGCGGCGCGGGCCAACAAACGGCTTGTGCCCATGCCAGGAATTATCCGACCGTCTGAAAACCAGCAGCGTGCCGCCATAGGGGGGCACTTCGGCGGCGAAGTCCTCGAGATCATTCGGCGAGCGCAGCAGCCGCAGCCGGCCCGCGTCCTCCTGCCAGCGCTCGTTCATGTAGAGCAGCACGGTAATGATCTTGGTGACGGAATCGGTATGGATCGCGCCGTCCTTCTCCCACACGAAGCCACGCACGGTATACATGGTCGGCCGGCCGGTGAGGTCGATTTCGAACTTGCGTTCGATCGCGGCCCGGAATTCGGGGCCGCGCAATTCTTCGATCAGCGCCTCAAAATGTCCCCGGATCGAGAGCTCGGCCGGGGGATGCGAGCCGGGGCCCGGCACTTCAGGGTAATCGGCGAGCACTTCGGGGAAACGATCGCTTTTCAAAAAACCCGGAGCGACGACATATTCGAAAGGATCCCGTTCGAGCGGGGTGCGCTCCAACGCGCCTAAATCGCAATAGTTCATCGGCCGCTCCAGCCGGCGCACGCGTTCGCGGCGCCGAGTTTTTTGCCGCTATAGCAGAGGCGTGGGACGTCGCCAAATACTGCGCCGGGCTCCGCCTACCTGCCCGCTCAAAGCGCCGGGGCCGGCTTTTCCAACGCGGGATTGTGACCCAGCACGAACACGATGCCCGCGCCGATAAGGGCGCATCCGGCCAAGAAAGCCATGCCGGCGAACTCATTGCCCGTGAAGTCCTTCAGCCAGCCGAACACCTGCGGACCAAAATAGCCGCCCAGATTGCCGATCGAGTTGACCGCGGCGATCCCCGCCGCCGCGCCGGCGCCACTGAGAAACGAGGTCGGCAGGGTCCAAAAGACGGGCAAAACCGAGAAAAAGCCAAAGCCCGCGACGCACAGGAACGCCATCTTCAAAGTCGGGTCGGGCGTAAACGCTGCGAGCATCAGGCCGACGACAATCACCAGCAACGGGATGATCGCGTGCCATTTGCGCTCGCCGGTGGCGTCGGAATGACGGCTCCAGAGAATCATGCCGACCGCGCCGACCGCATAGGGCAGGGCGGTGATCAGGCCGATCTGGATATTGCTCAAGCCGCCGAACGCCTTGATGATCTGCGGCAGGAAGAAGCTGAGGCCATATTGCGGGATGTTGACGCCCATGTAGACGAAGCCGAGCGCGACAACCCGCGGGTCGAGCATCGATTTGAGCCACGACGCCGCGCCTTCGCGCTCGCGCGTCGCGCGCTCGGCGTCGAGACGAGCCTGCAACCATTGGCTCTCCTCGGTCGTGAGCCAGGTCGCGTGGTGCGGGCGGTCGGTGAGGTAGAACAGCACCGCGAGCGACATCAGCAGCGCGGGCAGCGCCTCGATCAGGAACATCCATTGCCAGCCGTGAAGGCCCTCGAACCCTTCCAAATTCAGGACCAGCCCCGAGATCGGCGAGCCGATAACGGTCGAGATCGGGATCGCGAACATGAACAGGCCGACGATGCGGGCGCGGTAGGCCGAGGGGAACCAGAGCGTCAGGAAAAAGATGATGCCGGGGAAAAAGCCGGCCTCGGCGACGCCGAGCAGCAGCCGCATGAGTTTCAGGCTGTATTCGCCGGTCACGAAAGCCTGCGCGCCGGCGATCAGCCCCCAGGTCAGCATGATTCGCGCAATCCAGATGCGGGCGCCAAAGCGGTCGAGCGCCATGTTGCTGGGCACCTCGAAGAAGAAATAGGCGATGAAGAATATGCCCGCCGCGCCGCCGAAGACGCCGGCGGAAAGGCCGAGGTCCTTCGACATCGACGCCCCGGCGAAGCCGATGTTGACGCGGTCGAGATAGGCGATGAAGTAGCAGAGCATCAGGAAGGGCACGAGGCGCCAAGCGACCTTGCTCATGGTGCGCGTCTCGATTTCCGCCATCTGCTCCACTCCCAGGGTGCACGCCGTTGTATTGGGCGACCTCTCCTTTCAGCTGACAGGATTCGCACGCGACGCGCAAGGCAGCTGTAGGCGCGGTCGCCGACCGTGCTTCTCTCATCGTCGCCGCGATCTCGGCTAAACGAGGCGCTTCGCGCCGGACGCGGTCGGCGACCGCGTCTACATTAGCGGCGAGCCCTTGCCGAAGCCGACAGAAGCGTTAAGTTGGTTCGCGAGAATTTGACCGAGCGAGCCCAGCGCCATGACCTCTACCCGACAGCCGACATTCTTTCTGCCGCACGGCGGCGGGCCCTGCTTCTGGATGGAGTCTCCGCCGCCGTTCGGGCCGCACGCCTGGGACAAGTTGCGCGAATTCCTGGCGGGCGTCGTCGAGAGCCTGCCGGCGCCGCCGAAGGCGTTCGTCGTAAACACCGCGCATTGGGAGACGGACGAGCCCACCGTCAGCGTCGCGGCCACCCCCGGCATGGTCTATGATTATTACGGCTTCCCCAAACACACCTATGAGCTGAAATATCCCGCGCCCGGCGCGCCCGAGCTGGCCGCCCGGGCGAAAGATCTGATAGCCGGCGCCGGCCTGCCGGTCGAGACCGACGGCGAGCGAGGCTTCGACCACGGCGTGTTCGTGCCGTTCCTCATCGTCGATCCGGGGGCGCAAATTCCCGTCGTGATGATTTCGCTGCAGCGCGATCTCGATCCGGCGCTGCACATCGCGGTCGGGAGGGCCTTGGCGCCGCTGCGCGACGAAGGCGTGGTG
>JBAQGU010000085.1:0-3110 GCA_049287975.1 Roseiarcus sp. | reverse complement strand
TCGCGCAGAATAGTAATCAGGACTTCCACCAATGGCCTTCCGAATCAGGAAGCCGTCCCAAGAATCCTTTTTTGCGCTCAACGCAATACCCCTATATTCATATGCGATTCCCCTGCCCACAAGGGGGTCACAAAGGGGGAGGAAGCAACCGCCGACCGCATCAAATTCGGCGACTCGGGCCGGACCAGTTATCGATCGGCTCAAAGCGCAGCGCTCGCGGGGCCTGGCGCTCGGACGGGGCGTCCAAACGTCAACGCACGCCGCCGGACGCGTTGAGGCGTTCTCCGGTCAGCCAGGCGGCGTCGTCCGAAGCCAGGAATATGACCGCCGGAGCGATCTCTTCCGGCCGGCCGAAGCGGGCGCCGAGCGGCGTCGAGGCGACAAGGGCTTCGGCCGCCTCGCTGCCGACGAAACCGATCCGCTGATTGCCCTCGGTGTCGGTATAGCCTGGCGCGACGGCGTTGACGCGGATCTTCCGTGGTCCGAGCTCCTTCGCGAGAGCGAGCGTCAGTGTGTCCACCGCGCCCTTGGTCGCCGCATAGAGGCTCGAATTCGGCACCGGGCTCTCGCTCGCGATCGAGCTGATGTTGACGATGCTGCCCCCCTCTGCCGGGAAGTGCTTGATCGCCTCCTGGATAGCCAGCATCGTGCCGAGGACATTGAGGTCGAAGTGGCGGTGGAATTGCGCTTCGCTGATGTCCTGGACGGGCCCGAACTCGAAGATGCCGGCGTTGTTCACCAGCACATTGGGCGTACCCAAGGCCTTCTTCGTCTCCTCGAACAGCCGTTTCACTTCGGCCGACTTGGACATGTCGGCCCGGATTGCGACCGCGTTGCCACCTTTGGCGGCGATGTCCGCGACCGCCCGCTCGGCGCCTTCTCTGTCGGACGCGTAATTCACCGCGACCTTCGCGCCCGCCGCGGCCAAGCCCAAGGCGATCGCGGCGCCGATCCCCTTGGACGCGCCGGTGACGATGGCGACCTTGCCGTCGAGACTATTCATCGCGTGACTCCATTGCTGAGTGTGATACCGGTCGTTGCGGCGGCGCTCGCTCAGGCCGCGTCGCGCGCCCTGAGGCCGTCGAGGACGGGAAGCAGCTCGGACGGGTCCGGGCGTCGAGTGTAATCCGGGTTGACCTCCGCATAACGGACGATGCCGTCCCGGCCGATCACGAATCGGGCGGGCATCGGCAGCGTCCAGCTGTCGTCGCCGTTGACGGCCTCGAGATTGTTCTTGAACGTATTCTTATAAAGGTCGGCAAGATAGTCCGGCAGGCCGAAGCGGATGCCGAAGCTGGCCGCGACGTCGTTATGCGGGTCCGACAGGATGGGAAAGCTCAGCTTGTTCTCACGCTGTGACCGGCGGCTGTTAGGAGCCGTCTGTGGCGAGACCGCCACCAGCCTCGTGCCACGCTTTTCGATCTCGGGCAGCGCCGCTTGGATCGCCTGCAGGTCCATATTGCAATAGGGACACCATGCGCCGCGATAGAAGGTGACGACGAGCGGTCCCCGCTTCAGCAGTTCGGACGAGGAGACGGCGTTGCCGTCCGGATCCTTCAGGATGAAAGCCGGCGCCTCGTCGCCGACCTTTACCGCGCGGCTCGCGGCGCCCGAGGCGATCAGCTCGGCGGTCGCTCGGTGCATCGGCTCATGGATCGAGGCAGGGGCGTGGAAGGGCGGACCACCCGCCTCGAAATTGGTGCGGAACGCGTCGAGTTTGTCCTGTAGCGACATGGGAAGTTCCCCTGTTCGAGTAATGCGAGACAGGTACTCGCGCCAGCGCGATCGATGTAGGTAGGGCGTGGCCATAGTTTGCATTCCCGACAGGAATAGAGATGGATCGACTCGCGGCGATGCAAGCCTTCATCAAGGTGATCGAGACAGGCTCGTTCTCGGCGGCCGCGCGCCAGCTGCGCGTCGGCCAACCCGCTGTTTCCAAAACGGTGGCGCAACTCGAGGAGCGGTTGGGCCTGTCGCTGCTGCTGCGCTCGTCGCGCAGCTTCAGCGCCACCGAGGCGGGCCAGATCTTCTACGAACATGCGAAGCTGGCGATTGCTCAGGTCGACGAGGCCGAGTTGGCTGCGCGCGGCGCCGGAGCGGGCCTGACCGGCCGGCTGCGTGTCAGCGCGGCCGTCACCTTCGCCCGCCTCGAGATCGTGCCGAAGCTGGGCGCGTTTCTCACCCAGCACCCCAAACTCGAGATCGAGCTCATCTTGGACGACCGTAATGTCGACCTGGTGGGCGAAGGCATCGATGTCGCGCTGCGCATGGGCGCATTGGCGGATTCCACGCTGTCGGCCCGCAAGATCGCCGCGACCCGCAGGCGCGTGGTGGGCACGCCGGCCTATTTCGCGCGCGCCGGCGTGCCGCACGCGCCGGCCGACCTGGCGAACCATGAGGCGGTCATCTACACCCAACGCGGCGGCGGCGCCGCATGGACCTTCGTCAGGGATGGCGTCGAACAGAGCGTCGCCCTCAGGGGTCGCATCCGCTCCACAGCGGCCGAGGCCGTACGCGAAGCCGTTCTCGCGGATCTCGGCCTCGCCGTCGCGAGCGATGGCATGCTGGGCAGGGAGCTGCGCAGCGGCGCGGTGCACGAGGTGCTGTCGGATTGGAAGCTTCCGTCGATCGACATTTGGGCCGTATTCCCCACCGGCCGCCGCGCCAGCGCCAAAGCGCGCGCCTTCGCGTCCTTCGTCGAACGGCAATTGGCGAGTGAAGCCGATCTGTGAGGCTGGGCAGCGTCTTCGGGGCGCTAAAAGCCGGCGGCAGCACGCGGGGTTCTACGAAACGCGCGAAACGACGGTTTTGGTTTCATCTTCGGTGAGGATGGCCCCACGCGCAACCGCCCGAACGCCCCAACGGCCTTTCTCGCCTTACGCCGCCCCCCGCCGCCTCCGCAAGCTCGCCACGGCGGGCGCGAACGCTTCGTCGAATAGCGCAATGTCGGCCTCTCGCGTCGCCCACCCCAGGCTGAGCCGGATCGCGCCGGCAGCCAGTTCGGGGGCGACTCCCATCGCGATGAGGACATGCGAGCGCGCGACCTTTCCTGAACTGCAGGCGGAGCCCGACGACGCCGCGACGCCCGCCAGATCGAGACGCATCAGCAG